>NZ_CALHTQ010000038.1 GCF_938039775.1 uncultured Mogibacterium sp.
ATCAGTCTCTCCAAAGTCACAGATTTCTTCATCAGATAAATCGACTCCAAGAATATCAAAAAGATTGAGCAAATCCGCACTAGCTAATTCTTTTGAGCACTTTGTAAGCACACACTCATGAAGTCTTTTAAAATAGTCTTGGTCATCATTTACTCTTTTTCGAGTATACATGTCTTGGTAGTATGGACGATTATCGTTTATAATAACAAATGTTTCATTTATCGTTTTATCCCACAGTATTTCCCCTGTACCATTAATCTCAATTATATCCTTTGAGCTAGGATAACTACCATTTTCAAAGTAATCCTGAAGCATCCAAAGCATTACAGCTAACATATTAAAAGCGGCACTATCAGTTGTGTCATTAACCATCCTAATAATTTGTTCTTTTCCGTTATACTTTTCTATTACTTTAATAATCTGTTTCATTTCTGAAACTGGTTCTTCTGTATGCAGTAAATATTTGGGATAACATTTTATAATTCGTCCTGCAACTGTAATCACTCCAACAAAGGTAAATATATATAGATATTCATTCTCACCAGCTTCAATATCCGAAATCTCAATGTCCTCTTCAATCAAATCTGTGAGTGTTTTTTGTTCATCAGATGCCTTTACAACTTTTAACACCCCATATTCCTTAAGGCGCTTAAGTATTCTGATTATCTCGCTTTCATCACCCACAAAGAGTTTAACGAGTTCTCCTTTAGTGTATCTTTTCTGCTCTCGGATATAGGCTGATTTCAAACTCATTATTCTTCTACTCCATCTACTGAATTCAAGAAAGCATTCCTTATAGACTCGTTAAATATATCTACACCTTTTTCATCAAACGCATCACAAATTGCTGAATATATATTCTTTATGTCACAACCACTGAAAAGTGTAGGACGCTTCTGCTTTGCGGCATCATCAAACAAGTACATAATAACTTTGTTCTTAAACATTCTGCTAAAATTTTCTTCGTCCATCTCTTCACCTTCTGGAAGATTCTTTATAGAAAGGAAAAAAGGTCCCATCAACTTATCTTCGTTGACTTTACAGTCATTAAGGAGCACATTATTTATTTCTTTTCTTAATATATTCCATTCGACTTTTTTTCTATGCTCTCCTTCTCCAAGTATAACGAATTTTCCTGAAATTTCGCCCTCTCCATTATTTATGCCAAGATAGTTAAAGTCCCATCTGCGTTTAAAAGCAGTATCCATTGGAAACACTCCTTGATCTGCGCTGTTCATAGTTGCCCAAATCAGCATATTATCTGGAATCTTTATTTCTGTATAGTCTTCTGGATTGCCGCCAAGCTGGACTGCAAGATAAGTTCTAACATCCTCTGTTGCGTGTATCGGATATTCACTTACATTGAAGCTATCACGGTCAAGAAGCTGAAAAACATCTCCAAATACAGCTGCCACATTTGCTCGATTAATTTCTTCTATGATAAGAATATATGGCTCAGGATTTCCACTTCTTCCATTTTTAAGCGCCTCAACATACACTCTCATAAAAGGGCCTGGAACAAATTGATAACTAATCGTACCTGATCTATCTGTCACGGGCTTATATGTACCAACAAACTGAGAGAATGTATAATCTGGATGAAAAGTAACACGTTCATATCCACCAATTGTCTCATTTTGTAGCGTAATTTTTCGTTCCTGCTCGAGGGTATAACTTTTTCCTGTTCCAGGCGCTCCAAATATGATTCTATTTGCAGGAAAATTTGTCTTAAGTCCCGTATTATATTTTAGTTCGTTGCCTATTTTAGTCATCCCTTTTCCATCTAGGTCATAGTAATATTTTCTATATAAGAACTGAAGATTTTCAGGTTCTTTAAATTCATAGCATGTTGTTAGTTTTCCCTCTGACTTCTTTGGTAGAAACTCGTCCTCAAGAAAGCTCATGTGCCAAGCCCCTTTTTTACAATGCACCCATGGATTATTGTTCGAATCAAAGTAGTACTCTCCAAGCTCATCAAC
>NZ_CALHTQ010000039.1 GCF_938039775.1 uncultured Mogibacterium sp.
CCCTTTCTATTCCTCTGACCCCGCCTCCTTTCTAAATGGACAAATCACCTCAAATATGCTTTTTGAATAGCAGTCTGTAATATACGCAGTCAATATAATTACAAAAATTATAATCACAATAGTAAAATTGTATTTTGATAGTTTCTGCTTATTTTGTAAGTTTTTAGAAATTTCTATATTAAAAAAAAGCTTAACTAATGTTTTGAAGTTTTCAAAATTAAGAACATACATTAAAATTGTGACTATTGTCGTAAGTATCGTTAGTTTATTAATGTCAAGCCAACACATAAACATAAATCCCGCTATACAAATGAACTTTTGTATTTTATCAATTCCTAAGCTTA
Organism: uncultured Mogibacterium sp.; assembly: GCF_938039775.1. The sequence goes on from NZ_CALHTQ010000039.1 coordinate 345, forward strand.
TAAAAACATATCTAGGGTAAGATAACATTATAACCAGTCCTAATAAAACTTGACCAAATTTCGGATATACCGCACAAACAAAAGTGGCAAATAACATTTGATTAAGCAAATCAAAAAAAGCAATATGCATTTTTTTATCGACCACACGTTCTACTTCATCTCTCTTTTTTATTTGATTGTTTATTCTATTTGAAATATGAGCAAGCAAAGAGATTGCTGGAACAATAAATAGCCACCACTTTCCATTTAAACTTTTTTTTAAAATCAACGCATATATAATAACAATAATAAAATATATTGTTATTGCACCCCTAAATATGCTTTTAAGATTATCCTTTATCAACTTTTTTAATCGCATATGTATTATAGCCCTATAGTCCCTTTTTCGATATCTGTATCAATTTCTGTTTTGCATCTATTCTGTGAATTTAAAGTTATCTCCTCTCCTATCCATCACCTATACTTCTTCCCCTCTTCCGTGAGCACGTAGCGAGTAACCTTGCCTGCGCCTTGGGCCTGCAGATATCCGCCTTCGACAATTCTGGATAGAAGTTTGCTTGATTGCGATGGTGTTAGTTTGCACAGATCAACTACGTCTCTTCGTGCAATGCTGCCAAATGCCCTCGCATACTGCAGTATAAGTTGCATGCTTCGGTTATAATTCTTACCCCGAGGCTTTGCCGGCCTAAGCCCATCTATTTCAAAGCTGCTAAGCCACGGCTTCTCCTCGTAGCGAATTTCAATCTTTCCAATCTTGACAGCACTGCGCTTCGGGTAATAAACCTTGCCGAGCTCGCTATTTTCTACGCGGTAATCTCGCTCGATATAATAATCTACATCCTTGTCAGCAAAACCTACTGACATCTCCAACTTAGGAGGCGCACATCAGCTTGTAAATTTTATTACATCGATGACAATGTCCGAGAAGCCCATGTTCTTGATGTACTTTATTGCATTTTCGTTTAAACTAACCATTTCACGCACTTGTCCTTTTGATACCTATAATATTTAACTACAAATATTATAGAAATACCTCTCTGTTAATTCAACATTCATCTCACCTCTTTACTGCAATGCATTTGTATGAATCCATCCACATTTCTGTTTTATCGTCTTAAGTTTGACTTCTTTACTGCAACACAAAAGCAGGGCTTCTGCCCTGCTCCTGTGTATACTTTATTATTATGTCGGTCTCTACGGTTGATTTGCTTGTGTTTTCTGATCTATTGACTTACTTGATTGCCTCAAAAGCCACATCTAATGCTGCCTTGAGATCCTCCACATCCTCAATTCCGATGGACAGTCTAATCGTTGTAGGTGTAATTCCCTGAGCATACAATTCCTCCTCACTAAGCTGCGAGTGAGTTGTGCTCGCTGGGTGTATCACTAGCGACTTTACGTCGGCAACATTTGCAAGGTCTGAGAATATTGGAAGGTTGTCGATAAATTTCTTCGCTTCTTCTCTGCCACCCTTAAGGTCGATTGTGAAAATCGAGCCTGCACCCTTAGGGAAATACTTCTTATAAATTTCATGTGATGGCTCGCTAGGTAGCGACGGATGATGTACTCTCTCGACCTGTGGATGTTTGTCCAAGTAATCAACTAACTCGAGTGCATTCTTGACATGACGCTCCACTCTGAGTGAAAGTGTCTCAATACCTTGAAGGAGTAGGAATGCGTCAAAGGCTGAAAGTGACGCACCGCCATCTCTTAGTAAAATTGCTCGGCAGTATACTGCGAAAGCAGCTGGTCCAACCGCTTCGTAAAAGTTAAGTCCATGATACGATGGATTTGGTTCAGCTATCCATGGGTACTTACCCGATGCTGCCCAGTCAAACTTTCCACCATCGACAATTAATCCACCAATAGTTGATCCATGTCCTCCAAAGAACTTAGTAGCCGAATGAATGACTACGTCAGCTCCATGCTCAAATGGTCTGATTAGGAACGGCGGTGTAAATGTCGAGTCTACGATTAACGGAAGTCCGTGTCTATGTGCAATTTCCGCAACCCTCTCTATGTCGGTAACGTTGGAGTTTGGATTTCCAACAATTTCTATGTATAGCGCCTTTGTATTTTCTTGAACTGCAGCTTCCCAACCTTCGTAATCGTCAGAATCAACGAATGTCGTAGTAACTCCCGAAACTAGAGGAAGTGTATTTGCAAATAAGTTATAAGAACCGCCATATAGGGTTCTAACAGCTACAATGTGTTCGCCATGCTGAGCAACTGCCTGAATTGCGTACACAATAGCTGCTGTTCCCGACGCAACTGCTAGCGCTGCGGAGCCGCCCTCTAGTGCCGCAACTCTCGCTTCAAGCACATCATTAGTCGGGTTTCCAAGTCTTGAATAAATGGAGCCCGCTTCCTTAAGTGCGAATCTCGCCTCAGCTGAATCTGCGCTATCAAATGCGTAGGAGGCCGACTGATAGATAGGTACGCATCTTGCCCCAGTTGCTGGATCAGCATGTTCCTGACCTGCCTGTACCTGTTTAGTGTTAAATCCCCAGTTCTTTGAATCTCTAATATCACTCATATCTATATATCCCCTTTCCCATAGTTGTATTTTCGATGTTCGCAGCTTTCTTGCCGCATGTGTTTTGCTATGGTTGAATTATATGATATAGATTACGAGCTGTCTAATTCCAAAAAACAAGAGCAAGCTATAGTTTTTATCTATATCTTGCTCGTTGCTAATTATATCTTACGTAATCATTATATGGCTCTAAAGCCTGTCCCTAGCTTAAATACGACTTCATCTCTTTGATGTATAGCTCGGCCATCTTGCTGAGAATGGTGTTTTTCTTCATTATATAACCGATCTGCATCACACCTTCTGTATCAATGCGCTCATCCTTTATTGGCACCATAACGCAGTCATCACCGTTAAGCTCCTCGCAAATAATGCCGGAGCATACGGTATATCCGAACAGTCCCTGCATGAGGTTGAGCATGGTTGCTCTGTCGTTAACCTTAATCATGTGGTTGTGATTGATATCGGCAAAAAGCTCCTCTGCAAAATACAGTGTAGAGTTATCTCCCTGATCAAAGGTCATATTCGGAAAATCCGCAAGGTCATCGAAGCTCACGCTTTTACGATTTGCAAGTGGATGATTTTTCCAAACGTACGCATATGCGTTGCACTCGATAAGGGGAACGAATTCTAGCCCATTCTGTCTCAGCATCTTGGTAATAGCCTGACGGTTAAAATCACTTAGATAAATTAAACCGAGCTCACTCTTGAGCGATACAACGTCGTCTATAACTTCCTGGGTCTTCGTCTCACGGATGGCGAAATCGTACTCCCTCATGTCGAACTTCTTTACCATCTCTACAAAAGCTTTTATCGCAAAAGAATAATGCTGCGTCGATACTCCAAACTTCTGCTTAAGCCCGCCCTCATCAGAGTACTTGCCCATAAGTGATTCGTACTGACCGTATAGCTGCCTTGCATACTGCAGGAACTCCGCTCCATCATTAGTTACAGTTACACCTCTGCCGGTTCTTCGGAAAATGGTCACACCAAGTTCCGC
>NZ_CALHTQ010000040.1 GCF_938039775.1 uncultured Mogibacterium sp.
GGAAGAGAAATTCTTGACTCAAGAGGAAATCCTACAGTTGAGGCGGAGGTGTGGCTAGAGGATGGTACAGTAGCAGTTGGTGATACACCAAGTGGAGCATCTACAGGTATATATGAAGCTTTAGAACTAAGAGATGGTGATAAAGCTAGATACGGTGGGAAGGGTGTTTCTAAGGCAGTAGAGCATGTTAATAATGAAATCAGTGTACTTCTTGTTGGTATGGATGCTCAGGATATCTATGCTATTGAAAAACTTATGATTGATGCAGATGGTACAAAAGGAAAGAGTAATTTCGGTGCTAATGCAATTCTTGCAGTTTCTCTTGCTTGTTCAAAAGCAGCTGCTCAGTCTCTCGGAGTTCCACTGTTTAAGTTTTTTGGTGGAATTAATGCAAATACACTTCCAGTTCCAATGATGAATATCTTAAACGGTGGAGAACATGCTTCAAATACAGTAGATGTTCAGGAATTCATGATTATGCCGGTTGGAGCGCCGTCCTTTAAGGAGTGCTTAAGATGGTGCGCTGAAGTTTATCACCAGTTAGGAAAGGATCTTAAAAAATCCGGATACTCTGTTGGTATTGGCGATGAAGGTGGATTTGCACCTGACCTTAAGGACGAGTTTGAGGTGCTGGATTACATTATGGCAGCAATCAAGAATGCTGGCTATACACCTGGTGATGACTTTGTAATCGCAATCGATGCTGCTGCAAGTGGTTGGAAGACTGACAAGACTGGTTTCTACAAGATGCCAAAGTCAGGCAGAGAATTTAGCGCAGAAGAGCTAGTTCAGAACTGGGCAGAGTTCTGTGATAAGTATCCTATTGCTTCTATAGAAGATGGAATGGATGAAGATGACTGGGATGGCTGGAAGCTGATGACTGAGAAGCTTGGAGACAAGATTCAGATTGTTGGAGATGATTTATTTGTAACAAACCCAGAAAAGCTTGCTAAAGGAATTGAAATTGGTTGTGCAAATGCAATCCTAATCAAGCTTAACCAGATTGGTAGCATTTCGGAGACTCTTGAAGCAATCGCACTTGCTAAGAAGAATGGCTATAATGCGATAGTTTCACACAGATCGGGAGAAACCGAAGATACAACAATTGCTGATCTAGTCGTTGGGATCAATGCGATGCAGATTAAGACTGGAGCACCAGCACGTACAGATAGAGTTGCTAAGTACAACCAGCTTCTAAGAATAGAGGACAAGCTTGGTGATGGCGCTAAGTTCCCAGGATCAAAGTGCTTCTAGGGAACAGACTAGGGGGATAATTGGAGATAATAAGAGCTGATCATTCAGGGTTTTGCTTCGGTGTTGAAAAGGCTATAGATACAACATTTGAACGAATTGATAAAGCAAAGAAGGATTGCCGCACAACTTATACGTGCGGCAATCTCATTCATAACAAATCTGTCACCGATAAAGTCTCATCAATGGGTGTGAAGATGATTTCATCACTTGATGAGGCAAAAGCAGGTGATGTAGTTATAGTGCGTTCTCACGGGGAGCCGAAAGAATTCTATGATAAAGCTGAATCGATGGGGATAGAATTAATAGATACAACATGTGTATTTGTAACGAAGATACATAAGTTGGTATTAAATGCCTATGAGGAAGGTCGTCCTATCGTTATCGTTGGTAGTGCGAATCATCAAGAGGTAAAAGCTACTAATGGATGGTGTCATTACTCGGCCACTATTATTGAGAACGAAGAAGGGGCTATGGAGTTCGTAAAGCAATGCGATTATGATAAAATGCCTTTAATCGTATGTCAGACGACTATTAGAAGAGAATTGCTCGATTCAATTCTTCGAATATTTGATAAAGCATCACTTAAATATGAGATTAAGAACACGATATGCAATGCAACAAGAGATAGACAAGAAAGCTGTGCCGAATTAGCTGCAAAAGTAGACCTCATGGTTGTTATTGGAGATCCGAATAGCTCTAATTCAAAAAAACTATACGAAATTGCGAAAAAAAACTGTAAAAATGCATTATTTATACAGGATATTTCAGATTTAGAGTTGAAAGAATTAAGTAATTATAATAGAATAGGGTTAACTGCGGGTGCATCAACACCCGAATGGATTATTAAGGAGGTTATTGCTAGTATGAGCGAAAATGTCACAGCTAATGTGGATCATAATCCAATGTTGGATTATATGGATGACATTGAGAATTCTTTACGTCTACCAAGACCTGGAGAAATTGTTGATGGAACAGTGCATCAAGTAATGGAGAACGAGGTAATCGTTAACATTGGATGCAAGAAGGACGGAATCCTTTTAAAGAATGAGGTGTCTTTAGAGCCAGGTCAGACTCTAGCAGACTTATTCAAGGAAGGAGATGAAATCCAGGCAAAGGTAATGAAGTCAGATGATGGTGAAGGTGGAATCCTTCTCTCCAAGAAGAGACTCGAGATGAACGAGAACTTTAAGGAGCTTGCTGCAGCACAGGCTAATAGAGAGATTATTTCTGTTAAGCTAATTAAGTCCGTTAATAGCGGAGTTATTGCTTCATATAAGGAGATTTCAGGATTTATTCCTCTATCTCAGCTTTCTGACAGATATGTTGAAAATGCCGATGAATTCCTAGGACAGACAGTAGATGTTGAGGTTATCAAGGTTGACAACAAGCGTAACAGAGCAGTTTTCTCAAGAAAGGCTGTGCTAGTTGACGAAAAGCGTAAGCAGGTAGCAGAAATTTGGGCAAACTTAAATGTTGGCGATGTTGTTGAAGGTAAGGTAATGAGATTCACCGACTACGGTGCATTCGTAGATATCGGTGGAGTTGACGGTCTACTTCATATTTCTGAGATTTCTTGGGGTAAGCTAAAGCATCCTAAGGAAGTTCTTAATATTGGAGATATCATCAATGTTAAGATTCTTGCATTGAATGAGGAGAAGGGAAAGATTTCTCTTGGACTAAAGCAGACTCAGCCTGAGCCATGGTCACTAGTTGGTTCAAAGTATGAGATTGGTCAGATTATCGAGGGTAAGGTAGTTCAGCTTAAGGACTACGGTGCTTTCGTTGAGCTTGAGGCTGGTCTTGATGGACTAGTTCATATCTCTGAGATTGCTAACAGAAGAGTTGAAAACGTTTCTGAAGAGCTTGAGCTTGGAAAATCAATTACTGCAAAGATTATGGAAATTGATGCAGATAGAAAGAGAATAAGCTTGAGCATCAAGGCACTACTCGGTGATGAAGAAGAAGCTGAAGCTGAAGATAAAGTTGAAGCTACAGAAGAATAATAATAATCGTTAGATTATCAAGGCCGACTTTTAGTCGGCCTATTTTTATATTTACAAGCAGGGGAATATGTCTAGGAAAAGAAAAATTAAAAAGCCAAAACGAAATAATAAAAAGGCTATTATTGTTGAAGGAAAGCTAATGAAAAACAAGCGTGGCTTTGGTTTCGTGTGTCCTAATAGCGGAGATGATGTATTTGTCTCGGGAAGAGACATGAACGGTGCTATGAATGGTGATTTAGTTCTTGTTAAAGCTCGTGAAAATCATCGGCGCCGTGGGGCTTTTGAAGGAAATATTATCAAAGTTATAGAACGAAACAGCCAGTATGTTGTTGGGCACTTAAGTAGGGAACGCGGATTATATCTTGTTCATCCCATCAACACCAATAATGACTATATAATGGTGTCAAAAAAGAATATTGGATCAGCCGAACCAGGAGATGTAGTAAAGGCTAAGATAATAAGATACCCTAAAGGGGATTATATTGCCGAAGGGAAGGTTAAAACCATAGTTGCAAGGGCTGGTGATAATGACGAGTATATTTTGAGTCATATGGCCGATTATGGCGTAAAACCTTATTTTTCTAATAGAGTATTAAATGAAGCAGACGCAGTAGCTAATAGAGTTAAGTTAATTCCTTCGAAATATCGTAAAGATTACAGGGAACTCATGACTGTAACTATTGATGGAGTTGATTCAAAGGATTTTGATGACGCTATAAGCGTCAGCAAACTAGATAGTGGAAACTTTGAACTTCACGTACATATTGCTGATGTTGCAGAATATGTACGTGAAGGTAGTGCTCTCGATAAAGAAGCTCTTAATAGAGGTAATAGCGTATATCTGACAGATAGAGTCATACCAATGCTTCCTGTGCGTCTTTCAAATGGTGAGTGTAGTTTGAATCCCCATGTGGATAGACTAACACTGACTTGTGCGATGGAAATTGATGATGAAGGTCATGTTGTAAACTATGAAATTAGCGAATCTATTATCAAATCTAATTACAGGCTTGTATATGATGATGTGTCAGATATGCTTGAGAATAATGATGAGGAGTTAATACAAAAATACAGTGACGTATTTCCGATGCTAACCGATGCATGTGAGTTATATCAAATCCTCTCAAGAAGAAGGAAACGTGACGGAAGCCTTGATTTTGATTTACCGGAAGCTAAGATTGTTTTAAATGAAGAAGGTGAACCGACAGATGTCATTGTATCGGAGCGCAGAGTATCTAATCGCATGATCGAAGAATTTATGTTAGCAGCGAACAAGACAGTTGCTGAACATTATTTCTGGGCGAAATTACCACTTGCTTATAGAGTTCATGAGAAACCCGATACGCTTAAAATGATGGAGCTTAAGCAGTTTTTGTTAAATCTTGGCTTTACACTCAATGGAAAATCAGATTCGATAAAGACGAAGGAACTAAGTAATATTCTATGTATGATTGACGGCAAGCCAGAAGAAGCACTAGTAAGCCGAGTGATGATTCGAACAATGCAGAAGGCGTATTATTCAACAGAATGCCTAGGGCACTACGGACTTGCATTTAAGTACTACTGTCATTTTACATCACCAATCAGAAGATACTCTGATTTACTCGTTCATAGAACGATTAAAAATCAAATTCATGCAGGTGACTATATTTCAAGTGAGAAAGGATATAAAACATTTTTAGAAGATACCTGCAAGCATATATCAGAGACTGAGCGAAATGCGATGGAGTTAGAGAGAAAGATCACAAAGCATTACCAAGTTATCTATATGCGTAATCATATCGGCAGTGAATTCGATGGAGTTGTAAGTGGAGTAAAATCTCACGGTATATACGTTGAGCTTGAGAATACTATAGAAGGATTTATCGGACTAGAGTTACTTGGTAATAGATATATCATAGATGAGAAGTCGTATTCTGCCATTGATGAAGTTAGTGGCAATACAATTACACTCGGACAGCCTATTAGAATCAGAGTTGTTGATGCTAGTCCAGAAGACGGATATATAGATTTTGAGATTGCTTAACGGTAATAACTTTTTGGGTATATAGTAATCAGTCTATTTTTCGACTGATTTCAGGACGATAGATTCCTTGCTGGCATTATGTCCTACAACGGTATCTGTTTCCCAGTGACCACACATTGCTTATATTGAAGGTAAGTTGTCATTTGAAAAGGAAGCCTAGCTATATTGTCTTTCAACTTTGGATAGCTATTATTATGCATATTTTAAAGATCATTGATGTTGAGGTACAAATGAAAGAATATAAAATTAAAGGTACAGCATATAAAATTCGATATAATGATTTTTATGGTGACTCAATACCAATTGTATTTATACATGGTTTAGGATGTGCGGGATCTTTTGACTACATTGAAGTAGCGTCTGCTCTTGGAAGTGAACATAGAATAATTTTAGTTGATTTATTGGGTGCAGGTTATAGTGATAAACCATTACTATTTAAATATACAGTTGCTTCACATGTTAAATACTTAAAAGAATTTATTGAAGATCTTAATTTAGAAAAAATTATTTTATTTGGTCACAGTTTAGGAGGTGCAATAGCTATAGAATTGTCTGCTTTGTTAAAAAGTCGGGTAAAGGCTCTTATCCTTAGTGAATCAAACTTAGAACCTAGCACTCCTGGATCAGCAAGTTTTGAATTTGCAAATTTTAATGAGATGGATTTAGATAAGTCTTTTGAAAAGAAACTTATAGAGTATGAAAAATCAGGAAATACAATGTGGACCGCCACTTTAAGAAACTGGCTACCAAAAGCCGCATTTGAATTATCTGTTAATGCTGTTAGTGGCGGTAAAGTATCATGGAGAGAACTTTTATATAGACTTGAATTTCCAAAATATTTTATTTTTGGAGAAAAATCATTACCTGATGCAGATTTTGATAAATTAACAGAACATGGTATTCTTGTTGAAGTTGTTCCAAATGCTGGGCACTCAATGGCATGGGAAAATCCTGATGACTTTGCACAAGCAATAAAAAGGTGCTTGAATTCAAAGTCTCTAGGATAAAAATTGAATGTAAAACTATGCCACCTTTTATTAGAAGAAATCGTTATCATTCTTCCAGAAGCTCTTGAAGAATAAGAGTATAACAGGGTAGATTTCAAGTCTGCCTGCGAGCATCAAAAACATCATTGCTACTTTAGACACTGAAGAATAATCTTCGATTATCCCTGGAGTTGCGGTTTGCGTAATATATGAACCAGTATTCGTTAGCATTGCAATCGATGTATTGATTGCAGTGCTAAGGTCTAGATTAATAGTCAGCACAAGTGCACCGAATAGATACGTTATAACAAACATTACTATGTAAAGGTTACATCTGAGAAGAGTATTTAGTTTAAGTGGTGTACCAGCGTATTTGATAGGTTTAATAACGTTCTTATGAATGTGGTGATACAATGTTCTTGACGCCGTATTAATGGCTATTATAGTTCTTGCAGCTTTTATACCTCCTCCGGATGAAATAGCACATGCACCGATAAACATCTGGACTAGTATGACTGCACAAGCTGCTGCAGGCCAATGACTTGTATCAGAAATTTTATATCCAGCAGTCGTGAAATAGGATACTACCTGCATGAGAACATTCCCGAATTCTTTTATTGACCTAATGCTTCTACCGTAAGTCATAAAGAGTATTCCTGTAATAGCTGTCGTAGTCCCGATAGTTCTTGCTGAGTGAAATTTAAGTTCGGGAGCTTTGGTCACATCTTTAAATTTTCTCATTGATAGTAATAAGAGTATAGAGAAGTTAAGGGAACTTAAAAAAGCGAACGTTGTAATTATTATCTTTATTGCTAATCCATAACTAATAATATTGCCGTTATTAAGATTTACTAAACCTGCAGTGCTTATATTACTTAGTGAAGTAATTACAGAATCACTTTTGTTCAATCCAGCTAATCTTAGTAGTACATACTGTAAAGCTGTCAAAGAAATGTATATTGCTAACGCTCTCCGATAGGTTTTTCTAAAAGTTGTATTTATCTTCATAAATCCAGGACCGGCAATCTCTGTAATTACAAGAGATCTTCCTACGAACTGCCAGGTTGGTAAGAAGTTAAGTGCTATTACTATAATTCCAAGCGCGCCCATCCAGTTGCACGACGCACGGAGCATCTGAAGTCCAATGGGCATAACATCTGAATTTACCACAGATGTACCTGTTGTAGTCCATGAGGCAACAGCTTCGTAAAGTGAATCGATAAATGATAAATTAAGGCTGCTGAGGTAAAAGGGGATTGCCGTAATAAATATCATTGTAAGCCATGTAAAAATGGTCGTCATGAAGCAGATCCTCGAGTTCATACGGTTTACATCGTAGTAAAATATTTTCTGTCCTACAAAACCAATTATGAGCGTTGAGAGTGAAAGAGTTCCTATATGAACAAGCTCGTTATAATCATGATATCTTACGCATAGTAAAACAGATGGAACGGTAAAAGCTCCAAATATCATCATCGATGCGAATATCATATGAAGGACGAATCTTTTTTCTTTACTAATCATCAGATATCCTCATTAAACTATATGTCTATTCCAGTAGTAGCGTGAGAACATAATCAGAACTGTACTAAGTTCAAGTCTTCCGATTATCATTATTAATGCGAGCACAAATGTTGAGAAATCCGAATAGAAATGAAAGTTTTCTATTGGACCAACCTGTGCGAGTCCAGGCCCCACGTTGCTTATACAGGACAAAACAGCAGTAAAATCTGTTATTAAGTCAGCGTCAGATCTTAGTGATACAATAATAGTTCCAATTCCGAGAGTTAGTAAGAAGGTGATGACAAATGAAAGCATATACATCATTACTTCTCCAGATATCTTAGTTCCATTATACTTAACATCATCTATGATATTATCATGCAATCTAACTCGCACTTCGCGCTTAAACATCTTAAATATTGACAGAACTCGTATAATTTTAATTCCTCCAGCAGTAGATGAGCTCATTGCTCCAGTGAACATTATGAGGATTAATATCATCTTACAAAATGCTGGCCATATGTTGAAGTCCGTGGTCGCATATCCAGTAGTTGATATAAGTGTTGCTACCTGAAAGGAGGCATCTGTAACAGCCTTAAATAAGTTATTATATCCTCCTTGAAGTAGGAGCGACAGCGTTATAAGTGATGTAGAAACCACTAGAGTTAGGCCATAAAGTCTCAGCTCTTCATCAGCGAGAGCAGTCTTTACCTTGTCAAACATCATGGTGAAAAATAGATTGAAATTAGTTCCTGCAATTACCATGAATATTGTTATAACCCAAGTTATGTAATAGCTATGAAAATGTGCAATACTATCGTTATAGATACCAAAACCACCGGTTGCCATAGTGGAGAATGCATGTGCTACAGCATCAAACAAGTTCATTCCACCAATAAGTAAAAGAATTATGAGTATAATTGTAAGTATTACGTATGCAATATATAGGCTTCTCGCAGTATCTGAGAATCTTGAGGTGAGCTTTGTTACAGTTGGTCCAGGTGTTTCTGCACTCGCAACATTTTGAGCCTTTACTCCAAGATTAGGAACTAGGGCAACCATTAGAACTATGATTCCCATACCGCCAAGCCACTGAGTTTCAGAACGCCAGAATAACATTGATTTTGGAAGGGCTTCAACATCAGTCAGGATTGTCGCACCTGTAGTTGAAAAGCCAGAACACATCTCAAAGAAGGCGTCGATTACATTAGGAATAGATCCCTGTATCACAAACGGAATTGCTGCAAGAACAGATGACATAATCCAAGTGAAAGCAACGATAAAGTAACTATCTGTGTAACGGAGCGCTTCGGTAGAAGCGTTTTTTCCAAGAATATTAGTCGTTAAAATACCTAATCCGAAAGTTATTGCACATGTAATAGTGAATGCAACTACAGAGTCATATTCCTTGTAAATAATCGCGACAAATAGAGGTAGCATCATGCTACCTCCGATAATAAATT
>NZ_CALHTQ010000041.1 GCF_938039775.1 uncultured Mogibacterium sp.
GTCTAACTAGAGATGAGATTGCTTCCGAGATAAAGGATAAGTACAGCGAAGTTACTGACAGTGACATCGTTGAAACACTTTCAGATATCGAGGAGCTAAAGGCTGAGAAGTTACTTTTTTCCGATGATCCTTTTGAGGAAATTGCGGGAGAACTCAAGGCCAAGCAGTCGGTGCTTAAGGCAATTTGCCTTCACGTAGCTCATGGATGCAATATGGACTGTAAATACTGTTTTGCAGGTAAAGGTGAATACAGCGGCAAGGCGGGAATAATGTCCCTCGAAGTTGGAAAGCAAGCTCTTGACTTCCTGGCTCAGAATTCTGGAAGCCGTAAGAACCTTGAAGTTGACTTCTTTGGCGGTGAGCCACTTCTAAATTGGGATGTGTGTAAGGAACTAGTTGCATATGGAAGGGAGCTTGAAAAGAAGTACAATAAAAAATTTAATTTCACGCTTACCACTAATGGGGTATTGATTGACGATGAAGTTATCGAGTTTGCTGATAGAGAGTGTAGTAACGTCGTGCTAAGTATGGATGGTCGCCGTAAGACTCATGATTTTATGCGTACCAGCAAGGATGGTAAGGGCACTTATGATAAGATTATCGAGAAATTTAAGGAACTAGCTGACGATAGAGGTCAGAAGCAGTATTATATGCGAGGAACATATACTGCACACAATAAGGATTTTGCAGCAGACGTACTTGCTATGGCTGACCTTGGATTTAGGGAGACCAGCATTGAACCTGTTGTAAGTGATCCAAGCACAGATTATGCACTTCACGATGAAGATTTAGACGTTCTAAAAGAACAGTATGAAAAGCTCGCTATTGAGATGTTAGAGCGAGAGAAGAGAGGCGAAGGCTTCAACTTCTACCACTACACAGTAGATTTAACTGGTGGCCCGTGCATCTATAAGCGTGTAAGTGGATGTGGTGTAGGAACGGAATACCTTGCGGTTACACCTTCAGGAGATCTTTATCCATGTCATCAGTTCGTTGGAGATGATGATTATAAGGTTGGAAATGTTTATGATGGAATTAAGAATCATGAAATAATCGATGGCTTTAGACACAATAACAACCTTTACACCAGAGACAAGTGCCGTAACTGTTTCGCTAAGCTGTATTGTTCCGGTGGCTGTGCAGCAAACAATTTCCACACCAATGGAGACATCAACAAAGTGTATGACTTCGGTTGTGAGCTTCATAAGAAGAGAATTGAGTGCGCACTCATGCTAAAGGTTGCAGAAGAAGAGCTAGGTATTGAGAGAGTATCAGAATAGGTGGCTGATAATCATAATCCATATTGGAAGTGTTATCATTGATAACATCGTAGACATAGCTACGGCTTCTGACATAAGCTTAGTATCTTTATGTTAGAGCTATAGTGAGTATTATTACTTGCATAAATATGATTGTCCTCTCTCTTATAACCTCTATATCTTATCAAATAATTGGGTACTCAACAAATTCTTGCGTGTTTTATTTGTAAACCAAGATAAAATGCATAAATGAGCAATTTCATATGGTATAATTATTATGGATTATTGAGATTAAGGGGATTAATTGCATTTCTGATAAATTCAGAAGTGTTTATTTCAAAAAATTGGGTATTGAAAAGGAGATATTAATGGACAGAGTTATTTTGGCAACGCAGAACGCGGGGAAGATTCGAGAGATGAGAGAGATTTTCTCGAAATTCGGTATGGATGTAATTTCTCGTGATGAGATGGGGCTGCCAAAGGACGAAATCGAAGAGACAGGTGCTACCTTCGAAGAGAATTCGTATATCAAAGCGTCTACCATTGCTAAACAGTGTGATGGAATAGTGGTTGCAGATGATAGCGGCATTGCTGTTGACTGTATCGGTGGCAAGCCAGGAGTGTATTCAGCAAGGTTTGCTGGAGAAGGCTGTACCCCTCGTGATAATAACGTAAAGCTACTTCAGCTTATGGAGGGGATTCCAACAGAAGAGAGAGGGGCTCGATTCGTATCGGTTATCACGCTTATCTATCCAGATGGAAAAACTCTCGTTGCTCGTGGTGAGTGCGAAGGTACTATTGCTGAGGAGATGAAAGGTGAGAACGGCTTTGGATACGATCCACTCTTTATTCCAGAAGGCTATGACAAGACTTTTGGTGAGCTGCCTGCAGAGCTCAAGAACAGAATTAGCCACAGAGCTAAGTCGCTTCTAATGCTAGAGGAACTTATCAGTGAGCAAAGAGACAGAAAATAATTCAAACATTAATATTGGCAATGTGAAGAAAAAGAAAGTTCGTCTGAATAAGGATAATTTCATAAAGATTATCTTCCATATATTCAGGCAATTTGACGACCAGTATTATGCGGGTTTTGCCGCACAGGTTGCGTATTACTTCTTCATGGCCAGCGTTCCTACACTCATAGTACTTTCACAGGTGCTAGGAGTTTTTGACCTATCGCTAGATATTATAAAGAACTGGCTCAACCACAATGTGGACTCACAGCTTAGTAGCTTCGTTATGGGACTATTTTCCGCATCGTCTGTGAGATTGGGTAATTTCATCATGATTTTCTTAGCACTATGGTCTGCATCGGCCTTGGAGTTTTCTCTTTCTAGGTTGACGAGTTATACACTGACCGAAGGTGCTTACAAATTCAATTTTTTTGCAGAGAGACTGAAAGCCGTTCCTACAGCTGCTATTACAATTTTCGCAGTTGCATTCACACTTGTCGTATTCGTATATGGAGAAGATATCTTCTACAAGCTGTTTAATGGTGGTATCCTTGCAAGGGCTCTTATCGCATTAAAGCTGCCGATCGTAGCAGTATCATTCTTCGCCATGATTACATTAAATTATTATATACTGCCACTCGTAAGAGTTCCGATTAGAGCTATACTTCCGGGAGCTGTGTTCTCGTCATTTGGACTATT
>NZ_CALHTQ010000042.1 GCF_938039775.1 uncultured Mogibacterium sp.
TTCGAATTCATTTGCGAAATGATACCGGAGTTGCTCGACGTGGCGAAGAAACTCCAGCCGGGCATAATCTTAAATGTAAATGCTCCAGATTTACCTAAGTGGCAGATTAAGGGTGTGAGGTATGCCGAGGCTGGCATCTGTGGTTTTAACAACACGTTCGAGAGAGTCATAGAAAAAAATTTCGATAACGCGGATGAGGAGAAGGCAAACAAGCCTTTTGCAGATGGAGAATATAAGTAGAATGGTGAAATTACTGATGGTAGTGCCCAGCCAACAAATACAGATCTTAACTGCCTTGCAAAAGGATATGCGACCATCACTCCGTACAAGGTGAACCGCGTGGATAACGGTATGCTTGCGAAGCTCCGTGGACTGAGTTCGGATAATACGATGTGCATAATCATGGATGTTCAGAATCATATAATTCCTAAGGTTCGCAAGAGTGAGAAGTTTATGGATAACGTGCTCAAGCTGGCAAGATGCCTCAGCATACTGGAGCTTCCTACACTTCTTACGGAGCAGTATGGATATGATACTGAGCCGATTGTAGGCGAAGTCAAAAGTGAACTACGCAGCTTTGAGAAGCTGGACAAGGTCGAATTCGATTGCACATCTTCGCCAGATATGGAGAGTCTACTAGCGTCGCACAAGGGTAGACGTATAGTGATAGCTGGCTTAGAGGCGCATATTGGGATACTGCAGAGCGCTAGGAGTCTTGTAGAGAAGGGCTATGAAGTTCAGATCCTCAAGGATTGCTGTGCGTCCAAGCAGAAGGATGATCTCGAGGAGGCGATGAAAACGCTGCGGGATATGGGCTGCACGATAACAACGCTAGAGTCATTTATATACGAAGAAGTTGGAGGCACAACTGACTTTGCTTATAGAAAGGTAAAGACAGTCCTCGAAGCATAGATGCTTATAGGTGGCAAACAATAACATGCAATAAAAAGTTATCTGCAATATATGATAATAATTGCTAGAAAATATATGTGAAAAGTGGTATTATATTTTGCATTGGCGCTCAGCGTAGAGAACGATGGCGTTATGAGATTAG
>NZ_CALHTQ010000043.1 GCF_938039775.1 uncultured Mogibacterium sp.
GATTAAGTCTCTAGTCAAGAAGCTTGATAAGTACAGAAAAGACATTTATAGTGATGAGGATAAGGAATCTGCAAAAGAGCTGATCCATAAGTTCAAAATAGGAGCAAAGGAAGATTCCTCCAAGGAGGACCTAAAGGCTAGGTATCTCGATATCGAGGAGCAGATTCTAAAGTTCAAGACTGTAAAGCAGCATGAAGAGGAAGAAGCACGTAAGGTTAAAATCGCAGCGCGCTGGACTGTTGCTGGATCAAACGAGTACCCTTTTAAGCTCGGCTCAGACGGTAACTTCATCATGCCTATAGATATGAATGGTTCTCATGGATACCTGACTGGAAAATGGGAGCTTGACGATACAACAGTCACTGTTCATATACTTAAAAATACAATTGATGAAAGCTATAAGCCCTACGACTGGGTATTTAACTATGACGAAGAAGCAGATGCTCTCATGGGCACCGGTCAGTTTGCAGGCTGGAAGTATACTAAGTACTAAGCTTACACTTTCATCTTGCAATATTGGAGCAGTATGAGAGATATTTACTAAATTAAAAATTCACATGAAAAAGGCGGTTGGAATAATATCCAGCCGCCTTTGTTACTTATTCTATCTCGATATCTAGAGGCTTATCGATTTCTTCACCGACATACTTGCCGTTCTTGCGCCTCTGGCGAACACACTCTGAGAGCAGGTATTCAATCTGTCCATTTACAGAGCGAAAATCATCCTCTGCCCAGGACTGGATATCCTGAAATAGCTTGTCAGATATTCTTAGTGGAATTTGTTTTTTGTTTGCCATGAGTTTTGAGTACGCCTTTTCTTCTTACTGGTCCTTCTATGATATTAATACATTACCGCATGATATTCTGCAATTTATGCATTTAAATACAATTTACCCATGCACTTAATTAATACAATGATCCTGAATTCACTATTGGCTGAGCATCGTGGCTTCCACACAGAACAACCATTAGGTTGGATATCATTGCTGCTTTGCGCTCTTCGTCAAGATCCACGATTCCATCATCACTTAGCTTCTCAAGAGCGAGTTTCACCATACCCACAGCTCCATCTACTA
>NZ_CALHTQ010000044.1 GCF_938039775.1 uncultured Mogibacterium sp.
GCCCAGTCTCCACGATCAAGACTACGATAGGAAATTGCTTCCGCAAGATGTGATGTAGTGATGTTTTCTGAAGCTTCAAGATCGGCTATTGTTCGCGCAACCTTTAAAATTCGACTATATGCACGAGCAGACAAGTTAAGTTTTTCCATAGCATAGCGAAGCATGTTAAGGCCTGCAGTATCAGGTTCTGCATATTGGTGAATCATTCGCTCATTCATCTGTGCATTGCAGTGCATACCTTTTATATCCTTATACCTTGCTTCTTGAATATCTCTTGCTCTTATCACTCTCTCGCGTATTTTCTCGCTTGCTTCTCCTTGTTGTACCGTAGAAATATCTTTAAATGGTACGGGAGTTATTTCGCATTGAATATCAATACGGTCAAGCAAAGGGCCTGAAATCTTATTCATATACCTTTGTATCTGTCCAGGAGTACAAACACAATTATGAGTAGTATCTCCATAATAACCACATGGACATGGATTCATCGTAGCTATAAGCATAAAGTCTGCTGGGTATTTAGCCCTATAACCTGTTCTACTTATCACTACAGTTTTATCTTCCATTGGCTGTCGAAGCGATTCTAAGGATGAACGGGAATATTCAGGTATTTCATCTAAAAATAAAACTCCGTTATGAGCTAGACTTATTTCTCCAGGCTTTGGTCTAGTTCCTCCACCTATTAAAGACGTGCGACTTGCTGTATGATGGGGTGACCGAAAGGGTCTTTTGTATATTATATCGTCAACTAGTTCACCTGCTAGACTATATATTTTTGTTACATTAATTATTTCTTCGGGTGATAGAGGAGGTAATAAATCTAGGAGTGATTTAGCTAGTAGAGTCTTTCCGCTACCAGGAGGGCCATTTAATAATAGGTTATGGCGCCCAGCTGCTGCTATAATTAATGCTCGTTTGGCTTGTTCTTGTCCTATGATATTATCAAGCGGATTTTTGGGTATTGTTGGCGAATATTTTTTACTAAGTGATTTGTTTTGCGTGGACGCAGATATCAATAACTCTCCTTTTAGATGTAAAAATAATTCTTTTAGACTTTGTACAGGTATAATTTTTATTCCAGATATAAGACTTGCTTGTTGCAGATTTTTTATAGGTATAAAAATTTGTTTAATATTAGCCCTTTTAGCTATTTCTATTATATTTATAACACCTCGTATGGGTCTAATCGACCCGTCTAAGGCTAGTTCTCCTGCAAAAGCTGAATTACAGATATCTTTACTACTTAGCTGATTACTATTACATAATATACTTAATGCTATGGCTAAATCATAGTGAGTACCATCCTTAGGGATTTCTGCCGGTGCGAGGTTTATGGTAATTTTTTTCGAGGGGAACTCCAATAATGAATTTGTGATTGCGCTTCTAACACGTTCTTTTGCTTCATCA
>NZ_CALHTQ010000045.1 GCF_938039775.1 uncultured Mogibacterium sp.
GTTGTAAATTGTAAAAGTCTCCCCTCCCTCGACAGTAGTTCTTGGCACAGCAAGATATACAGTTGAATCATAATCACCTGCTGCTGCAAAAGTATTATGTGATAATACGCCTAGCATCATGCTTAGGGAAATAAAAAATGATAAAAAAAGACTTGAAACTTTCCTATACACCACACCATACTCCTTCTAAAAATTGTTCAAATTTAATAATTTATAACCTTGGTCTTGTATGTCAGTATACAAGACCTATCTAGTAAATTATTTTTTGTATTTTTATAAAATATTTTACTATAAAAAGCATAACCCACTAAACTATGACAGGTTATGCTTATTATCATATTATTATGCACTTTTATTTTATTATGAACTCTTGTTATTCACCATGCTTCATTCTTCTACGTACAATCATCAGACTAACACTAAGAATAGATGTCCCAAGCAGTCCCGAATAAAATACGATGTCCGTACTATCGGATGTCCTTGGTGTAACGCTGCTAGCTTTACTAAGCTTTTTAACTTTAGGCGTTTCGGGCTTTGGTGTAACATGTGTGCCAGGTGTTGGTCTCACTGGTGCCATATATTTAGCATAAACGTGAGTACGTACATCCTCAGTATCAGGGAGCGTCTCTTTGAACACATATATGATTTTTCCATCTGCATCGTAGATATACTGATCAGCTGCCAAGAAACCAAAAACTCCTGCTTCCTTGACAGTATTGCCATCTTCATCGATATACCTAGTCACCTTAGCAGTAGGTACCTCAAGCGACGGAACCATATTGGGAACTCCACCCGAAATCGTCATGCCCAGGAAGATAACTCGTCTCTTAACAGGTTTAAATACCTCTACTCCGTCTTCTACAGTTCTATATCTAATAGTCTGCGTAACCAACCTATACTCGCCATACTTGCCCTTTGCCCATGGAATGACAGCAGCCTCTGCGGGTTCAACATCTGGATCGTTTAGGTCTGGATTTACAATATCAGCATTCTCATTCTTCCAAGAAGCGATATAATCATTAGCCTCCTTTCCAGTCAAAGTACGTGAGCCTGTATAAGTGATATTATCCCCATCCATCTCTGCCGCATTCTCTGGTGGATTACCTTCATCCGCAAATACACTTACTACACCAAATACAGCGATAAACTGAGTAGATAGTAGTAAGGCAATTAAAATAGATACCAGCCTCTTAATATTTGTTGATTTAATAATTCTGAAATTCATGATTCTTTCAACCCTCTTAACGTCTTCCTTCTTACTGAAATAATTCATATTTAGCACTAATTACACTTAATCAATATTTTATCGCTCTTTTAGTTTTATGTCTAATAGTCGTTATATCTGACGACTTATTAACCTGTTTTGAAATAGATTCCGTTGCATCTTTCAAAATCACGACCAATAATATAGATTATAACCAAATACTTAATAACACATTATTTATATTGTAGCAAATTAAATTTTGCAAAACAAGGCTGTTTTCGTTTTATATAGTAGATTTATAAATTGAAAGTCGTAGACCTCGCTACGACTTTCATTGCTTGTTATTTAGTTAGAACTTAATACCACCACGGTGTACTGTGTCGCAGTATTCGCATCTGTATACTCGATTTTCAGCATCATCAAGCCTAAACTTCTGCTCTATGCCTCTTTCGGTAGATGTTATACAACGAGGATTCTTGCACTCTATTACATTGGTAAGTCTTTCTGGCAGCTTCATATGCTTCTTACTGTGCAGACTACTATCTTTGATTATGTTAACCGTTATATTGGGATCTACAAAGCCGATTAGGTCAAAATCCAAATCAATAATCTGGTCAATCTTAATTATATCTTTTTTGCCATATTTACCGCTCTTTGCATTCTGAATAATAGCAATACTGCAGTCAAGTTTATCGAGTCTTAGTAGATTGTATATTGCTAAAGATTTTCCGGCATCAATATGATCCAAAACTATTCCCGTAGTTACTCCATCAATATTCATTAATTAAGACCTCCTTCGATACCAAGAAGCATGAGAATAAGAGCCATTCTCACATATCTTCCATTCTTAACCTGGTCAAAGTACTTTGCTCTTGGATCTTTATCCACCTCTACAGAAATCTCGTTAACTCTAGGCAGCGGATGCATGATAACTAAATCTTCTTTTGCCGATTCTAGTTTTTGCTCATCTAAAATATAAGTATCCTTAAGTCTTACATAGTCCTCTTCGTTAAAGAACCTCTCCTTCTGTACTCTCGTCATGTAAAGCACATCGAGATATGGAAGAGCATCTTCTAGCGATGTTGTTTCAACCCACTTCACACCCGCATCATCCATCGCATCCTTATTGTATGAAGGAAGCTTTAGCTCGTCAGGAGATATTAGAACAACTTCAATACCTGAATATCTGAGCATTGCCAATATGAGTGAATGAACAGTTCTTCCAAACTTAAGGTCACCACAGAATCCTATCTTGAGGTCTGTGAGACGTCCTTTGTTACGAAGTATTGTCAGTAAGTCAGTCAGAGTCTGAGATGGGTGCAAATGACCACCATCACCTGCATTTATGACAGGTATATCACATGAGTTCGCAGCGACTAGCGCAGCACCTTCTTTAGGATGCCTCATAGCGATTATATCTGCAAAACACTCCATTACTCTAGTTGTATCGCTTACCGTCTCTCCTTTGGAAGCAGAGGAAGAGTTTGCATCAGAGAAACCGACTACATTTCCACCGAGTCCGTACATTGCAGACTCAAAGCTTAGTCGTGTACGAGTACTAGGCTCATAGAACAGCGTAGCTAAAGTCTTATGAACACATTTGTCCTGATATTTCTCAGGAAAATCAATTATGTCGCTTGCCAACCTCAGCATTCGGTCTAGCTCATCAAGGTCGAGATCAGTAATGTTAATTAAATCTCTCTTAGCCATTCGATTATACCCTTTCCTTCTTCACTTGTTACGTAGTTTTCATTAACAGCAGTATCAATAAGTT
>NZ_CALHTQ010000046.1 GCF_938039775.1 uncultured Mogibacterium sp.
CCAAAGGCACAGCCGTCATTTGCCACCATCTTCTGATATATCGAAACGAGGTAATCATCTGGCTTGCCAGCACAGAAGATAACCTCCGGAAATCCAGATCTCTGCTCACGCTGAGTATCTAGCTTCGCAAACCCCATCTCATCATAACTATTGTTTTTAATTAGCGTTTCAGCTTCAGCCATATCAAGCTCACCAGCCTTATAGCTATCTAGTATTTCTGTAATCTTCATCTGCTTCATCCCTACTATATTTATTTTCTGTATCGCTTTACAGCACTTCGTTCATGCTACCCACTCTATAGCCGAGTAGGTCCATGGTTACATATGTGAATCCTATTTCCTTGAACTTTGCTGCAATCTCCTCTCTGAGAGAAAGGAGTCTCGTTAGCTCATCTGGTGCAACCTCTATACGTGCTAGATTCTCACCGTGCATGCGAACACGCATCTGAATGAAGTCATAATTATTTAGGAAGTACTCAGCCTGCTCTACCATTCCAAGCTTCTCGCGTGTAATCGTCTCCCCGTAAGCAAATCTCGATGCCAAGCATGCTGCAGATGGCTTATTCCACGTCCATAGGCCATGCTCCTGAGAAAGATCTCGAATCTCTTGCTTCGTCATGCCTGCTTCTCTAAGCGGGCTCTTTACATCTAGCTCTTTCAGTGCCTGCAGTCCTGGTCTATAGTCTCCCAGATCATCTACGTTCGAACCATCAGCCACGTACTCGATCCCAAGCTCAGCCGCCTGCTCCTTTAGCTGCGTAAATATGCCTGTCTTACATATATAGCATCTATCTGGCGGATTCTCTTTGAACCCTTCAATCTCTAGCTCATTGGTTTGTACTATAATCTGATTAATTCCCTGATTCTTGCAGAAATGAGCAGCTTCACTAGTTTCCCTCTTAGGGAACGAGCCAGACTCTGCAGTGACCGCAATCATCTTATCTCCTAGCACGTCATGTGCTATCTTAGCGAGATAAGTCGAATCAACTCCTCCCGAGAAAGCCACCGCTAAGCTGCCGAGATTTTTTATGTATTCCTTTAGACGTTCTTCCTTCTGTCTCTCAATTGCTGTTAGTCCCATCTTTTCCCCTTATTTAATATTTCCTTATTAATCCATACTTGCGATTCTATCACACACGTGCTCTACCATCGGTATGTCGTGTGAAATCAAGACCATAGTAAGCTTTTTTTCTTCGTGTAGCTCCCTGAGCAAATGCACTATCTCGGCTTGCGTCGGTACGTCGAGAGATGACAGTGGTTCGTCTGCGATTATGAATTCAGGTTCTGTGATAAGTGCTCTTGCAATTGCCGCTCTTTGGCGCTGCCCTCCAGATACATCGTACGGATGCCTGTACATCAGCTCTTCATCTAAATGAACTTGTCTCATAACTTCTTTTACTTTATTTCGTCTCTCTTCTCTATTCCATTTGCTTGCAATTACAAGCGGCTCTGATATTATCTCCTCGATAGTCATGCGTGGATTAAATGCTGATGCTGAGTCTTGAAATATCATCTGTGTGTGAATCTGACTCCTATCTGCGTGTCCTTCGCTTCCCCATTCTATGACACCGCTAGTCGGTTTAGTAAGTCCCATGATGATTCTCGCCAAGGTGGATTTACCACATCCAGACTGTCCCACGAGTCCGAGTATTTCACCTTTAAACACTTCTAGCGAGTACCCCTCTAAGACTTTTTTATATCCGTTTTTCTCGGTTCTGTAAGTCATATCTAAGTCTTTGATACTCACTATTTTTTCGACTGAATCTACCTGATATGATATTTGCTTTGGTTCTGTTTGTTCTATCACGTCTATTTCTTTACCTAATCCTCCGTGGTAGTGGCTACCCTTTTTACCATACCTAGAGTACCTAACTAGAGCCTTAGTGTATTCGTGCTTCGGGTTTTCAAAAACCTCTTCAGCAGATCCAGTTTCGACGAATTTTCCATCCTTCATAACTGCTATCTTAGTGGCCAACCTGCGTGCCAATCCGAGGTCATGGGTGATGAAAAGGATGCCCTTTCTTCTCTCCTCAGCAAGCCTCTTCAGCACAGCTATTATTTGCTCCTGATTGTCAGGGTCTAGTGCCGTAGTCGGTTCATCTGCGATAATGAGTGCTGGGTCACATGCTAGAGCAACTGCAATAGCCACTCGCTGCCTCTGTCCTCCAGACAGCTGATGTGGATAGCAGGATAGATATTTCTCAGCATCTTCCATACCCATTTCTCTAAGTAAGCTTGCTGCCTTCTCGCAGTATTCTCGATCCGTTGATGCCGACTCGTCAACTCCGTGAAGCCTCATGGGATTAATAATCTGCTCTCCTACCGTCCTCACAGGATCCAGTGAATTTAAAGGATCTTGAAACACTATCGAGGCTGTCTTGCCCCTCATTTGCTCGAGTTCCCTCTCACTCATCTTGGTGACGTCTTTGCCAGAAAGATTGATGCTTCCTGACAAATATCTTGCGTGATGCCTATGCAGCATAAGAATTGAGAAACAGAGCTCCGTCTTTCCCGATCCTGGCTCCCCTACAATAGCCATGATTTCTCCTGACCTAACTGTAAGTGAAACGCCCTGAACGGCGTGAACTGCCCCCTGCTTCCCGTCGAAGCACATCCTGAAATCTTCGATATTAAGAAGTTCTGTGTTGCTTCTATTTTCTGTCATATTCTATTATTTCTCCAGTTTCCAATCTGCTA
>NZ_CALHTQ010000047.1 GCF_938039775.1 uncultured Mogibacterium sp.
AAGGCAATTCTACGGTTTAAATCCCAAAGGTCCAGTTGGAATTTATCTTCCGAAATCCTCTGCATAGGGGAGTTCTCATCATCCTCGGAGCAATCAGGATAGTCTTCCATAAAGGAAAGCCCTAAGTCTTCCGACACAATATATTGTTCCTTGGAAATAGAGGGGCCAATAGCAATCCGTATATCCTCTTCCTTAGAAGAAAACTCCTTTTTCATTTCCTCTACCACATTCCGAAGAATCTTTCCCTTAGTTCCTCTCCATCCGCTATGACAGGCTCCAATTGCCTTTTTTACAGGGTCAAAGAAAAGAATGGGAACACAGTCCGCCGTAAAGCAGGATAGAATAATCCCCCTTTCATTACTGATTAGGGCATCAATTCCCTCGTAATCTCTTTCTCTGCTAATGCCTTTGCCCTTATCCTTCTGTCCTACCCTCAAAACTTTGGTCTCATGACTTTGCTTACTAAGAACAAAGTCCTCAGGAGTCTTCCCAAAAAGCTCTCCGATTCTCCGAAAGTTCTCTAAAACATTTTCTTCTTGATCTTCCACAGAAAAACTTAAGTTTAAAGAAGCAAGATGCTCCTTGGAAACTCCACCCTTTCTTGTGGAAAATCCATGTTGAATGCCTTGGGCCTCTTGCAAAAGGGGAGATTCCACCATGGGAAGAATTCCGGAGCTGATTTTATATTCCAGCAAAGGGAAGGGATGTGCCTTATATGGATTCATGTTCTTATCCCTGCCTTTCTAATTTCGTTTCTCTTCTTCTAAAATTTTCTGAAGGGCGGAGGACTTTGGAATAGGCAGTACCGCCCCATCCATTCCTGCTTTTTTAGCCCCTGCTATATTCTCCGCCAAATCATCTATAAAGAAACAATCCCTTGCTTCCAAGGAAAAATGCTTTAAAAATCTTTCATAGATAATATCCTGCGGCTTTAAACATTGGAAGGTTGCCGAATAAAATATCCCATCAAAGTATTCTGCCCCGGGAAGTACTTCTCGCCATATGGATACAAGACGCATTGAGGCATTGGACAAAAGATAGATCTTTCTCCCATTCTCCTTTTCTTCCTTTAAAAGCTCTTCTACCCCGGGAATTCATATTAAACTTATCCCAGTTTTCAAAACATTTTTTGCATAGTTCTGCTACTTCCGGGGTGCTGCAGCGCTTAATCCAAGCCTTTAGTGCATCCTCCTCAGACATCAGACCTGCATCCAGTCTTATCCATTCTCCGGAATAAAACATCACGTCCTTGATTTCTTTGATCCAATCTTCTCTATCTGTATATTTCTCAATTACCCATACCGGATCATAGGTCACCAAAACATTCCCCATATCCAGAACAAGATTTTTATGCATCCTTTTCTCTCCTTCTTCCTAATTAAATGCTTTTCTATTGTACCAAATCAGGAAAAAAAGAAAAGGAAGAAAAAAAGAAGAAAGAACAAAGGAAAAATAAACACAAAAAAACCCGAGCAATGCTCGGGAGTGACGAATCCGGGAATCGAACCCGGGATTCAGCCGTGAGAGGGCTGCGTCTTAACCTCTTGACCAATGCGGCATATATTCGTGTCACGAGTGCGACACGAATTAGTATACATAATATCTCAGAACTTGTCTAGTACTTTTTTCTATTAACTAAGATTTTTTGATTTCGTTAGTTTATTAATTCTACTAGCAAATCCTCGGCAACAGCTCTCCGCTTGGAGGTGGCAGTAGCGTTTCAGTGCCTATTTCCGTTGTCATCACAACGTGACCAGGCATCTCATTAGTCACCTCGCCTATTACCACCGCACCCTCTGTATGATCGGAGCTGTGCAGTGCCGCGAGTACAGCGTCAGCGGATTTTGCAGGGACGAACATAACCAGTCTACCCTCGCAAGCAAGATAAAGTGGTTCTAGCCCGAGCATGCCCGTGACACCAGCGACTTCAGGATTTACAGGAATGGACTCAGTATCGAGCTTGATTCCAACATCGCTCTGGTCAGCAATCTCATAAAGTACAGTCCCTACTCCGCCGCGCGTCGCATCCCTTACAACGTGGATGTCTGGTGCGGCTTCAAGTGCAGCATTTACAGCATTCCAGAGTGGCGCACAATCGCTCGTCACATTCGCCTCCATGCCAAATCTGTCCCTCTCGAGCAGAATCGTGCAGCCGTGACGGCCAACGTCTCCAGTCACAATGATCTTGTCGCCAGGTTCAGCCTTTGCACCAGCTGGATTAACACCTTCAAGTATCTCGCCTACGCCAGTGGTCGTGATAAAAACGCCATCCACCTGCCCTTTGCCAGCAACCTTGGTATCGCCAGATACGATTGAAACACCTACCTCATGAGCCGTCTCAGCCATTGCCTTAGCGATGCGGTCCAGTTTCTCAACGGGGAAGCCTTCTTCTATTACAAATGCACAAGATATGTAGAGTGGCTTTGCACCCATGCACGCGAGGTCATTTACCGTACCGCATATCGAGAGCTTTCCGATGTTGCCGCCAGGGAATTCTGTAGGAGATACGATAAATCCGTCCGTGGACATCGCCATCCTTCCAGTTGGAGGTGGTAGCACTGCCGCATCGTCCGCTGTCAGGTATTTGTTGTCGAAATATTTCTTGAAAATCCCACCGATCAGGTCATTCGTCTGCTTTCCGCCTGCGCCGTGAGCAAGGGTTACTGTTTGTTCCATATATCTCCTCCGTATTTATAAAACGCCGAACATGCGCCTTCGCTAGAAACCATACACGCTCCTATCGGATGCTCTGGCGTACAGCCTTTACCGAATACCTTGCAGTCGTATGGCTTGCATTTACCAAGTAGCACATCTCCGCATCTACATGCTGGGTTTGGCTTACCTTCTATATCCGGAAGGTCAAACTTGAACCTCGCATCGTAATCACGATACTCTGGCTTTAATTCGACACCCGATTTCTCAATCACACCGAGTCCACGCCATTCTGCATCGCAAGGCTCCATCACTGTCTCGACGAGCTTTCTAGCCGCCGGACTCCCTTCTTCAGTTACTACTGCTGGGTAGCAATTTACTGCAAAAGGTTTTTTCTCCTCTATCTTCTTGATGATCACCGCAAGTGCAGTCAGTACTTCAGAGCCTGAGAAGCCAGCGACTACACCAGATATTCCGTGCTCATCACGGAGTTTATAGTATTCCTCCATACCAGTCATCGTGCTCACATGACCTGGATATAGAAATGCATCCGCACTGCCCTTGAGCGCTAGATATGCGTTATACATCGTCTTGTTGGCTGTCAGTATCGAGAAATTTTCGATGCCCTGTGCCTTCGCTTCACGAACCGCCATCACGCTCCCAGGCGTTGTCGTCTCAAATCCAACCGCCAGAAATACGACCTGCTCATCTGGATGCTCCTTCGCATACTCGAGCGAGTCGAGCGGTGAATATACTACATTTACCTTTGCACCTTGGCTGCGAGCACCTGCTAGACTCATCTTCGTTCCTGGGACTCTGATTAAGTCACCAAAAGTTGTGATAGTGACCTTCTTATCAAGTGCGAGCATAACAGCTTCATCGATATACGAAACTGGCGTAACGCAGACAGGACATCCTGGTCCTGAAATCAGCTCGATACTGCCTGGTAGAAGTCTCCTGATTCCGAGTCTAAAGATCTCATGTGTATGAGTTCCACAGACTTCCATGATTCTAAGCTTCGGGCCGTCGTAGGAGGTGACAATGTCGCGAGCTTTTTTTGTACTCTCGTTAATTGTCATTTAACTCCTCCATGACCTTATCTGCCTCTGCCGCCTCATCTGCTGCAACTCTTGCAATGGCAAGACCTGCGTGCACCATCACATAATCTCCAGGGGCTAGGTCTGAAATCAGCTCCGCAGAAACCTTTCTCTTAACGCCGCCAGCATCGATGACAGCCATGTTATTCTCAATATTAGCAACTTTTGCTCTCAATCCCACGCACATTTGTGCACCTCCGTCATTTTCTAATCTCTATATGTTTTATACCCATGTGCAGCCTTGTGGCTGTACTATTTATTGTTCTTCATTTTTAAGCGCAGCTATTCCGACTGCCGCTTGTCCAAGTGCTATGCCACCGTCATTTGTCGGTACAACTGAATGTTTCAGCACTTTGAAGCCTTCGTTCTCGAGCCCTCTGTCTACGAGCTTAAGTAGCAGTAGATTTTGGAATACACCGCCAGACAGTGCGACTACATTTACTCCGCATCTGGTGCGCTGATAGCAGCACGCAATTACTATCATGTCTGCCAGCGCCTTGTGAAAGAAGTACGCTAGCTGGTCAGTATCCTGGTCGGACAGACTCCTTGCGGCCAGTTCCATGAGCAAGGTGTCTGTGCACAGTTCGAACTGCTCTTCGTCGATATTCATCAGCCTGCCCTCGTAAGGCGCTAGGCTTATTCCTTGTGATTCGGCGCGTTCGGCTGCAAACTGGAGCGCCATCGAGGCCTCGCCTTCGAAGGTGCTGGCTGACTTGATTCCCAGCACTGCGCTAGCTGCGTCAAAGAGTCGTCCTGCGCTTGTCGATTTCACAGTATTGACATTGTTGCCAAGCATGAAATCGATAGCCTGTCTACTCTGCTCATCTCCGAGGTCAAGCGTCTCAGCTATGCGGTTCGCCGGCTCACTTCCGAGCGCTGTGCTCATCATGGAATAGGCGATTCTCCAGCCTTCTCTCGAAGCGATATCGCCACCTGCATGTACGAAAGGGGTGATGCTACCAACTCGCTCATAACCATTTTCATCGCCAAGCAGGAATTCTCCACCCCAGATAGTTCCATCTGGTCCATATCCCGTACCGTCAAAAGTCACTCCCAGAGCTGTTCCCTCGTATTCATTCTCTGCCATGCACGATACCATGTGTGCATGATGATGCTGCACTTCCATAACTGGAATACCTTCCCTCTCTGCAATCACCCTAGCCATCTCACTCGTGTTATATCCTGGATGCATGTCGCCAACTACTATATCTGGCTTTATCTCTAGCAGTCTCTCCATGCGCGTAGTCGCTGAGTCGAGCGCCCTCACACTTCTCATATCTGCCATATCACCTATGTATGGTGATGGGTAGTAAAGCCCTTTATCGCCTAGGCAAAATGTATTTTTCAGTTCTCCGCCTATTCCGAGTACTGCATGATTGCTTTCTCTCTTCGCCACTATCGGTAGCGGTGAATATCCTCTTGATCTTCTAATCATATATGGCTTGTCTCTGTAAAAAGCCATTACCGTATCATCCGCCCTTATCCGTATATCTCTCGAGTTCGATAGTATGATATCGCACATCGGTGCTAGATACTTAAGAGCTTCCTCGTCGTTCATACAAATAGGCGCTCCAGGTGGGTTACCACTAGTCATTACCAGCACATCTGATATAGGCTCGTCATCAGGATAATCGAATAGAAGCATGTGAACCGGTGTGTATGGCAGCATCACACCTAAATTAGGATTGTCTGGTGCTACAGATGCTGCGATTCTCGTTCTATGCCCTATCTGGCTGTTGGTCTTAATTTCCCCTTTTATATTTGAATTAGACTCTGCCGAATCAGCTGAATCGTTACGTCTTGGAATCAGTATTATCGGCTTTTGCGGGCCGGTAAGCAGCGGCTCCATCTCTGGCTCCAGCATGCATTCGCGCCCGGCAACCTCGAGGTCCCGCATCATCACAGCAAACGGCTTCATCGGGCGCGCCTTCAGCCTTCTGAGGCGCTGGACCGCTGCTTCGCTTCCGGCGTCGCAGCAGAGGTGGAAACCGCCTATCCCCTTGATGGCGGCGATGC
Source organism: uncultured Mogibacterium sp. (assembly GCF_938039775.1). The sequence continues at coordinate 5,766 of NZ_CALHTQ010000047.1, forward strand.
CGCCATTCCTGATCACAGCCCTAGTTGCAAGAAGCGCCGCCGCGCCATATGCACCCTCTGGGCGGCCCTGTTCATGAGCGTTATCTGAGTCCGCCGAGCCATTCATGTCATAGGGGCGTTCCGAATCAGCTGCCATATCTTGTACGTCAGACTCAGAAGCGCCGCCCACGAGGGTGTAGAGCTCCGGCCCGCAGTCATTACAGCATACAGGCTGAGCATGATAGCGCCTCGAATTCATATCGGAATATTCATCACTGCAGGCCTCGCACATCGGAAAACCAGCCATACTGGTTTTTACCCTATCGTAAGGCATCGAATCTAGTATAGTTAAACGAGGACCACACTGAGTGCAGTTTATAAACGGATGGAGGTATCTCCTATCATTTTTATCGAATAGCTCCTTTGTACAGTCAGGGCAGGTAGCGATATCTGGTGACACGAATATCTGCCCTTCTTCGTGCTTGCTCAGTGCAATCTTGAATCCAGAGTCTATCGATATGTCTACAGGGCTATCCATCACCTTAATCTTGACGATTGCAGACCGCTCTGGCGCTTCTACTTCTATGGCATGTACGAAATCGCTGATTACGGACTCTTCTGCTCGCGCGAATATCTCAACGTAAGAGCCCTTGTTACAGACGCTTCCAGATATCCCATATCTTTCCGCAAGTCTGCTGACAAAGGGTCTAAAGCCAACGCCCTGCACTATTCCATAAATTCTGATTACTCTACATACCAATTCCAATCACCAATATCTATCGCTATTTTATCGCTACCTAACCATATCTCCTGCCTTCTCCCAGTACTCTTCATCTGATTCAGAAGAGTATAGGGAAGCCGAGATAGCGAAGTGAGGAAGACTTAGAAATACTCCCTTCCATCCTGGAAGAGCTCTCTTGATAAGCGGATCACCGATAACCATATCGTACCCCTCCGCTTCTACGAGCTTCATTAGTTCATCCTCTTCATTTAACTTAGTATCATTTTCCTTGCGAACCTCTTTGCTCATCATGAACCAGCTCGCAACATCAACACGCTCTAGCAGTGCATCATTAGATGACTCTAGAAGTGCATCACGTAAAGAGTTTGCCAATATCTGCTGATGCACGATTAACACTTTCTTGGGTTCATGCTCCTTCACCTTGCTTGAGAAGGTATTTGCACGTTCTCTTGGCAGAGGATATGCAATCTCATAAGGGATCCCATACTTATCGGACAGCCATCTTGCAGGCTTTACACCCGCAGGAGATACGACTATGTTCCTATCTACATTTGCAGCTAAAGTTACGTCTTCGAGCGTATCATTCATTCCGTATATAATTGGATTATCGATTCCTTCTTCTCTTAGAGCCTCAATCATATCCGAATAATCACCACTACCCGGTGTATCGAGTGGAGTAAATCCTATAACTCCAACTCTTCCATGAGCCTTGCTCTTATCTACGTCCGCATCGACTTCACCATGCAGACTTCCTGCTATGACGAACTTTGCACCAGATCCATTTTCTTCTACAAGATAATTCCTTAGTAGCTGCAAAAAAGCCCTGCTGACGCCCTCATCATACATATCGATTCCGTTAGTTTCCACGGGTACGACAGGTACTTCGTAGTCTGTTTCCATTAGCTTCTTAAGAGCTCTATAGTCAGTAGCAATAACCGCTGGAACTGGTGTGCCGATTAGACCGACGAACTTGGCATCGATATCACCGAGTGCTTCCTTCGTCTTCTGAATTAGCAGCTCATCACGACCGAGAATCGCATCGAGGTCTCTTAGTGCTGCACTAAAAATCGCACTCTTATGCTTATCCCAGCGAGGTTCATCATAACCGCATATGTTTCCAACACATCCGCCCGCATCCATGATTATGAGCATACCGCCATAATGAAACAGCACGGATACCGCTCCTGACTGATCTGGCGTAAATGGTGAAAGATATTTTCTAAGCCCTTTCATCAGCGAGCCTCCTCTCAACAGCCTCTATAAAGTGAACAAGCCCCTTGTATCCAAACGGCTGAATCTCGTTATTCCAGTGCACATTTATCGACTCTGGATAATAGAACTGTGCGTCTATACCGATTGAAATATCAACCTTTTCCGAACCATCATAGTTCATCATTGTTGGTGACATCGTCGAATATACCTTAAGGTCAGGATTGTGTACTGCAAGCTCTTTGATGAACGGGAAGTCATCTTCACTTATATTTGCAAATACAGATTTAACGCGTAACCCCAGCTTCTCGAGGGCAAGCGCCATCTCTATCGAATTTCCGTTTACGACCTGCCCTATTGCAAAGGTCTTTCCTGCACAGAGTTCCTGAAGCCTCTTGCATGCCTCACTCGCCTCTTCAAAGTACTTCGAATCGTCGATTTCTACTCCTAGTGCCGAAGCGAACAGTGCATACTGGCGCTGTATTCTGTCTATCTCATACACCCTAGTCAGCTCAATGTAAGGAATATCGAGCTTAGACTTAAGTGTAAATGCTGCTTTTCTCGACTCAGGATGGAGGATGATATTGAAATCAGAGCCGCCCATCTCCATATATTCCTCTAGTGTTTCTTTTCTTCCAACCTCATGAACTGTGTTTATTCCCATCTGTGCAAGGATTTCATAGAGCTCCGAATCGTCTTCGAGATGCGTAAAGTTTCCGAGCAGATTAACTGTCCCGCCCTGTGGCTTCCTCTTCTCGAGCAGAGAGTAAATCGCCTCCCTAACAGCTACCATCGGTGGGTTCTTGCCCTCACGCATAAGGGCATACATATATGTAGGAACGACATGAATTCCCGTGCGTTCCTCCGCCTTTCTACAGACACGTTCGAGGTCAGTTCCGAGAAGCGCATCTACACATGTAATGCAGATAACCACAACCTTAGGCTTAACTTCACATACTTCATAAATCTCCTCGATAGCCTGCGGAATGTCGGATAGGTGTCTACCTGTGACGAGGTCATTCTCGCTCATCTGCAGAAAAAACATCCTTTCACTATATCCGCCTTCGTCCGCCAAAATCGTGGTATTACGCCCACAGCAAGCTGGCGCAACCACGAGCATTACCGATTCTGGTATTACTACTCCTGCTCTCTTAACGCCAAATCCCTGCGCACCTGGTGAATTGTACATCAAGGTCGCCGGTGAGCTATACACGAGATGCTCGTTGCTCACTAGCTCGGTCGGAATACTGCCAGCCTCAGCGAGCGCTCCTATTGTCGTGAAATAAGTGTCTCTCGCCATTACGAATTCTCCTTAATCAGGTAGTCTGCTAGGGCAAAGAACCTCTTTGCGATATCCGACTCAGGATTGCCCTCAATCACGGTCTTGCCCTGATCCTCCCAGTCGATGATTTCCTGACTGCGAGGAATCTCTCCTACGATTGGAATTCCTGCTTCATCTGCAAAAGCCTGCACCTTCTCCGTCTCATTCTCGACATTGCGGTGGTTGAGCACAACACCCTTTACCTTGGCATATCCACGGTCTGCGAAATTATCTACCGCTGTCTTGATATTATTAGCCGCATAGAGCGCCATCTTTTCACCTGAAGTTACAATGAGTATATCCTCTGCAAATCCCTCTCTGATTGGAGCTGCAAATCCTCCACAGACAACGTCTCCTAGCACGTCGTACAGAACTACGTCAGGATTGTATCTGCCAAAAACATCTAGGTCATCTATGAGGTTAAATGTCGAGATGATTCCTCTACCTGCACATCCTATACCAGGCGTAGGTCCACCAGTCTCGATGCATTCTACTCCTCCAAATCCAGTTTTAACCATCTCATCGATAGTCGGTTCATCGTCGTTATCTCTCATGAAGTTCATAACCGGAATCAGCGGATTACCGCCGAGCAGATTTATTGTCGAATCGGCCTTCGGGTCACAGCCAATCTGAACTACCTTATACCCTTTCACCGCAAAAGCCGCAGCTAGATTCGCTGTAACTGTCGATTTACCGATTCCACCTTTGCCATATATTGCTACCTTAATCATTTATCCCCCTACACAAAAAGACTTCAAACCACACGGGTAGAAGTCTCCGAAAACAATGTCATACCACTCGGGACCCCTTGTGGTTGGTCTTCATTTAGTTACTTAAAATTATACTATCGCTACATATGGTACGCAATAAAAGGTATTTTAATCACAATCGTTTACATTTTTTTGAGGTACTGATAAAATATTTTTAATACTAGGCCTCCCCATGAACCATTTTCTATGTTCGTGGTGCGAGGCAAATTATATATATTTAGGGAAGTATATTCTATGAAAAGAATTGCAATATATGGGAAAGGCGGGATTGGCAAGTCCACTACCGTTTCAAATATGTCTGCGGCCCTCGCTGGTAAAGGCTATACGGTCATGCAGATTGGATGCGATCCAAAGGCAGATTCCACGATAAGTCTTCGTCAAGGTCGTGAGCTCACTCCAGTTCTCGATACTTATAGAGATAAAATCAAGGATATTCAGCTCGAGGATATGTATACCATTGGATATAATGGAGTTATATGCGTTGAAGCAGGCGGCCCAACACCAGGAATCGGTTGTGCCGGACGAGGTGTTGCTAAGGCACTGGATCTACTTAAGCAAAAGAATTTTGAAAAGGTTCTATGCCCAGATGTAGTCTTTTACGATGTTCTCGGAGACGTAGTATGCGGTGGTTTCTCGATGCCGCTTCGCAAGAATTATGCGGACAACGTATATGTCATCTCTTCTGGAGAACAGATGGCGATATACGCAGCTATGAATCTCGGACTCGCCATGGAGAACTTCAAGCGCAGGGGGCATAACGGATTATCTGGCATCATTGCTAACAAGCGAAATGTCAACGGTGAAGATGAAAAGCTACTGACTCTCAGCGAAGACCTCGAATGCCCGATAGTTGGAACTATTGAACATAGCATGGTTGTAAAGAGAGCATCTGACGACGGGCTCACCGTTGCTGAAGCTTATCCAGATGATCCGATGGTTGACGTATACACTAAGATAGCGATGGAGATTATAAAAAGGGACTGATATGCTGATTGATTTACACAAACCCGATATTAATAAAGCAATGGTGAAGCTTGGGGGCCTTGATACTCTAGCTCCTTTTCCACGCAAATTGGAGTACTCATGTCCCTCACGAGGTGGTTGGACTATTGCGCATACACCGATGATTATTCCTGGTTCGCACATGATATACATCGGCGCTTCAGCCTGTCTACGCGGCGTAGTTTTATCTGCTGCCGAGTATGAAGGTCTGGATAGGTTTTCGATGATTTTAATTGAAGAGAAGGATATTCTGAGTGGCAATATGGAAGAACTTTTTATAGAGGGTGTCACTGACATTCTTAATAAATTGGACCATAGGCCTAAGTGTGTACTACCATTTACAGGCTGCATTCACTACTTCCTCGCTACTGATATCGAATACATATATGACGAGCTCTCTGCTCGCTTCCCTGATATCGATTTCATCTCCTCGCAGATGACTCCGACTATGAAGATTAACGACCACACTCCTGAAGAGGATATGTGCCGCTCGATGTATCTATGCATAGAGGAACAGCCTTTAAATGACAAAGTCGTCAACTTCATCGGCGACAGTTATCCGATTGCAAAGTCCGGCGACCACATGAAGCTGCTACACGAGCATGGCTTCCGCACACACGACCTAGCTTCAATAGATTCATACGATGAATATAAGGCTATGGGCGAGAGTTTTCTCAACATCTATTCATTACCTATAGCAAAATGGTCAACCGAATGTCTCGAGGAGAGGCTAGGACAGCAGAGCCTCTACATGCCTTACACTTATAACTATGACGAGATTGACCGCGATATGAGCAAACTCGCTGAGATTATAGGTGCTCCTGCACCTGACTTTACAGTGCTTAGAGCTGAAGCTGATGATTCTCTTGCAAAGGCCCTTTCTATAATCGGAGACACCGTGGTAGCTGTAGACTTTATGAGTACGCCTCGTTTTCTCAGTTTAGCAAGGCTGCTTCTATCTCACGGATTTAACGTGGCAGAAATTTACGGAGATGTTCTCTCTCCTGAAAGTCAAGATGACATAGATTGGTTTAAGCAGAATTATCCAGATATTCCGCTTATAGCTACGCAGGATTTCCGTGCCCGCTTCTACCCTAGGGACGAAGCAAAGGACGGCAAAGTGCTTGCGATTGGGCAGAAAGCTGCGTATTTTACAGGCACTAACCACTTCGTAAACCTAATCGCCAATAATGGCTGGTATGGATACGATGCTATTAAAAAGCTTGCGGATGAGATGATTGATGCATTTAATAATGAGAAAGATGCAAAATCCATAATTCAGGTTAAGGCTTGGGGGTGCTCGGCATGAAGCAAGTAGCTAGAGTTTTATCCACATACTCTGCCGATTTATTCGGCATCTGCTCCGTACTCTATGAACTGGGTGGCCTCGTTGTGATGCACGATGCATCTGGGTGCAATTCAACTTACAACACTCACGATGAACCGCGCTGGTACGATATTGAGAGTATGATTTATATCTCCGGTCTCATTGAAAATGATGTAATTCTAGGCAATGACGAGAAGCTAATCAGCGATGTAATCGAGGCAGCAAGTGAGACACAGCCTAAGTTTATCGCTATTTCCGCAGCTCTGATTCCGCTATTTATGAGCACCGATATGAAAGGTATTGCACGTATAATCGAGAAGCGCACTGGCATTCCGACATTTGGCTTCACCACTAATGCTATGGATACTTACGTGCTCGGTGGCAACATGGTCTACCGTGAATTTCTCGGTAGATTTTGTCCTAATCTAGAGAACATTCCAACTTCAACTCAGGGAAATTCTCTCTCTGTCAATCTTCTCGGTGTTACGCCACTCGACTTCTCGATAGTCGGGAATGTTGAGGCTCTAAAGGAGTACTTTAAAGATTGCGGTATCGAGGTCAATTGCTGCATGACAATGGGCTGCACAGTCGAAGAAATGGCAAATGCACACAAGGCAGATGTCAACGTTGTCTGCTCATCTATGGCACTTGACGGTACGAAAATACTCAATGATAAGTACGGAACCCCTGCGGTTCTGGGCCTGCCTATGGGAAAGACTGCTTGCTGTGAGCTCGAAAAGCTTATAAGAGAGTCTGCATCTGACGGTAAAACGAGAGTGCTTGGTTCATCAGGTGAGTTAAGCAGTATCCCTGCTCTCGAACATCAGAAGTCGAGCTATACGCTTAGGGATAGAGCCAAGGGTGGCACCTGGATTATCGGAGAGGCGATTAATGCAGCAGGCATACGCTATGTGCTGGAGCACGACCTTGGAATTACTGAAGTTCACATACTATGCCCTACTCAGGTAGATGCTCATATGCTTAGAGATGGCGATGTTATGGTGCGCGACGAATCTGACATAGAGAAGGTGCTAAAGGATGCAAAATGCGTAATCGCAGATCCTATCTATAGACGAATTCTGACGAGAGATGAAAATGGTAATTTACCGCACTTCATAAATATTCCTCACGAAGCTTATTCGGGCAGGATGTACAGGAGTCATATTCCAGTATTTATCGGAGATTGCTTTACAGGCTGGCTATATGAAAAAATGAATTCTGATGATGAATCAGTCGGCATCAATGATATCATGAAGATAAATGAACCATACAAAATAAATATTTAATTGAAGAGGGGGAGCAATGATGAAAAAACTGTTAATTACCTTACTTACTGTAACCATTTCGATTTCTTTTGCAAGCTGCGGCAACACTAGCAAAAAAGTTAAATCTACTCCGAAACTTACAAAGAAAGATTTCATAGGAACATGGGATGGATCTGCAGTCATTGATTCAAATGAATCCTATCCAGAAGATTACGAAAAAGGGAAAAAAGTTTATTCTGATAATATTGGATTAATTTTAAACTATCTTGAATTTGAAGATGAAAATCGTGCTTCATTCTATATTATGGATAAACAATATCATGGAACATGGGAATTAAAAGGCAAATCTATCACTTTAAAAATTGATGAAGCAAAGCAAATAAGCGAGGATGAAAGCGACTTACTGCAACCCGGTTCTATACTGGAGTTTGAGTTTGACTCTGACAACAAGCGCATTTTACGCAAGCTTGATAGCGGAGCTATGTTCGTTTACGAAAAGAAATAAATAGAGCAATTCCCTCTAATTCAGAGCTTTGCTCAGTATAGCAATATCTTGCAGCACTCGCAGAGTAACCGCTGAGATATTGCTTTTTTTCGTTATAGAGTAGCTACCGAGAAAATACAGCATATGTAGTTGCATTTTCTCGGTAGTATTTGCCATAAACCTTTCTGTCCTGCTCCACTTTCTTATCCATCTTGAACTGTTTACGGAATTCTTCTACGGAGCCAGGTAGTTTTTTTATATCGGATTTGTTATATAGAATACAATAATATCGATGTCTGTCATATGATCCACTTTTTTCCATATACCCTAGGACATAGTATCCATTTTTTGTTAAAATAACACTTTTCTCTGCGACTCTACCTTGATTCTTTGCTATGCGTTTATCACCTTCAAATATTCCTCGACTATAATAATTAATCTTTTTATTTTTAA
>NZ_CALHTQ010000048.1 GCF_938039775.1 uncultured Mogibacterium sp.
AGGTCATCAGCGATGGCAAATTCACACTGATAGCACTTGCCATACTATTAATCGCAAAGCTGTTCTTCTCGACTGGAAGCTTCGGAACAGGAACTCCTGGGGGTATCTTCCTACCACTACTAGTAATCGGAGCAATTACCGGGGGACTGTATTCAACATTTTTAAGCAATGTATTTGGCATAGAGGAGTACTATATAAAGGGCTTCGTAATAATCGCTATGGCAGGCTTCTTCTCGGCCATCGTGAGAGCTCCAATAACTGGAGTTATCCTCATCACCGAGATGACTGGAAACTTCATGACACTTCTATCACTCGTCGCTACATCACTTGCAGCATACGTCGTTGCTGACCTACTCGGCGGTGAACCAGTCTACGATCAGCTTATGCACAGGAGACAGCGGAGGAAGGCGGAGAACGGAAACAATATACCTGACCATGATTATTTGACAGATGTCTATAGCAAGGCTGACAAGAAATATATCAAGAAACGCATCTCAATTCGTGAGCGCAAGGTCGTAATCGATTCCAGCGTTCACTTCGGGTCGGTGATGGATGGGCGTAAAGTTATGGAGCTTGGACTTCCAGAGGGCAGCCTTATAGTTTCAGTGATGAGGGATGGCAAGGAAATTATCCCACATGGATCAACCGTTCTAAATGGTGGTGACGACCTAGAGATACTTTGCCGCCTTAGAGATATTGCAACGACAGAGGCGGTGCTCGATGAGAAGTGTAAGTCACTATCGGTAGAGGAATAGAATTAGAAAATTAGTTATAGGACAAAACAAGTTGGTAAAAGCGGCTGCAAGCATTGGAATATCAATGCAAACAGCCGCTATATCTTTATTTTACACTCACCGTAAATTCCGCTGATTCAAGATGCTCATCCACCCTGAACTTTATACTTAGTTCAGGGTATTTTTCTTCAAAATATTTTCGGTTTTCACTATTATTGCCGATTGCATTAGAGAACCACTCAGGAGAAGAGAAGATATCAACCTTTGTCCTAGCTCCTATACACTCGTTAGCGATTCGATCCAGTTGTGGTTCAATCTTATCCCTTGCGATACGACTCTCGACGAGCTGCCTAAAAGCAGGGTGATACGTTCCGCCGTTTATTGCCCCTCCTTCGCCGATTATATCAGTGCTCTTGAGACCAATCCTCATAATCGTGATTCCCGCATCATCAAGAATCTTATACATCGCAGTCGTTCTCGAAATAGCTTCTTCTCTGCTAAGTGGCTGGTATTCGCCGCGCCTATACATCTCGAGCAGCTCCGTATCATCTATTACAATAGTTGGATATAGCCTTGTGAGTGAAGGCTTTAGCTTCACAGCTTCCTTTGCAGAATATATACATGTATCTAGAGAATCGCCTGGAAGTCCTATCATTAGCTGAATACCAAATTCAAATCCATATTCCTTAACCAGTGCAACTGCTTCGTACACCGAAGCGCTGCTGTGACCACGGTTAGATTTACGTAGAACTTCATCGTCGAAAGACTGAACACCGAGCTCAATTGTGTCGACCGAGTAAGCCTTGAGATTATCCAAAATCTCGCGGTCTATATAGTCAGGGCGCGTCGAAAGATGAATCTTATCGATAATCCCTCTATCCTTATAATCTTTGGCAATAGCGAGATATGAACTTTGATCATCCAAATCAAGCCCTGTAAAGCTGCCGCCGTAAAAAGCTATCTCGACTGTCGGAACTTTCCCGAGTGTCGTAAGCCATGTGTCAATCGTATTTCTCACCTCGTCTATCGTAGGGGCAGAAGTGCGTGCTGTAATCATTCGTTGATTACAGAAAACGCAGTCATTTGGACATCCGCGGTGCGGTATAAATATTGGAATAATAGCGTGTTTCTTCATCTTTGTCCTTAATTTTAATATGAATCAGAATCTGGACCTTAACTCAATCTCAATCTGAGCCTAAACCTAAACTCAATCACTTAGCGTGATTATGGAGCCGATATCCTCTAGTTCATAAGAGGGGAACCACTTGCAACCTAGCCCTCGAGCCTCTATGAAATCGACAATTTCTCTGAAGCCTGGATGTGCTGAGAGATCTCCGTTAAATACTATTTCGTCTCCCACGCGCCCACTTGCTCCACCGACAAATCCATCCTGCGCACCTCGTAGACTAATGAATCCTGGTTCGATTAATAGCACATTCATACCAGCAGCCACGCAAGGTCTAGATATACCTTTGTCGTAGGTGATTATAGAATCTTCATCCACGATTAATGTACTGCACTTCGTGTATCCTTGCCTGACGTTAATAAATTTCAGGTTATCACCACACTCTTTCTTTGCAGCAGCTATTAAATCGGGTGCTGTAATATCTAGTCTGTGTATAAAGTAATTTCCGGTGCAAGCCGCGTTATATATCGAGTCATGTGGATAGCTGGCACTTAGCTCGCCCGCAATACCTTCGTAGATAGGTGATTCTGGCTTAGCGCCAAGCTTACAAAGCATCACATCTGGATGATTAGAAACGAGACTCGAAACAGTATGGAGTTCAGGGAAAATCTTGATATCATAATCTGCATTTGCAAGGTAGTCATGCAAGTCTTGATGAGCAAATGTTGATAAATAAGCTAATTTCATTGGTTAAGTTCCCCACGCAAATCGGTTTCGATGAGCCTGCTAACCTCACCACGGTCTAGGCCAAGGCTGAATAGGTAGTAGAGCTTGGCAACTGTCGCTTCTGTAGTCATATTTGAGCCAGAAACGGCACCTGCTTTTGCGAGCTCTGAACTCGTTTCATACGCTCCGAGTCTAACTGTTCCTTGTGAGCACTGTGTACATACTACTACTGTAGTTCCGTTTGATATGGCACGTGCGATGAGAGGCGGCAGAGCCTCGTCATAATTAGGGATATTGCCTGTTCCAAATGTCTCTAGAACTAGGGCATCGAGACCACGCGTTACGATTGGTGCAAATAACTCGAACTGTATACCTGGGAAAAGCTTTATTACTCCGACTTTCGCAGGCTTAATCGACTGCACGAGAAGATCTCCTCTAGGCGCTTGCATCAGGCGAGGCGTGTTGTAGTTGATATCGATACCTGCATTTGCAAGCGGTGGATAATTAGGTGAGGAAAATGCGATAAGTCCATCGGCGGATTCTTTCATAGCACGATTTCCGCGGAGAAGCTTATGCCCAAAGTAAAGTGCAACCTCGTTCACCTTGCCTGAAGCGGCTATCAATATAGAAGTTATGAGGTTATCCTTGCCATCGCTTCTTAGCTCACAAAGTGGAATTTGTGACCCAGTGAAAATTACAGGTTTACCTAGATTCTCGAGCATGAAGGAAAGTGCCGAGGTGCTGTAAGCCATGGTATCTGTGCCGTGTAGCACGACAAATCCGTCGAAGTCATCGTAACGGGATGCAATCGACTCAGCTATCATGTTCCACTGCACGTAAGTTATGTTGGAAGAATCGAGGAGTGGCGAGAACTCAACAAGGTCGTAGTGGGGCATGCCCTCCGCACTGAGGTCATCTATTCGATTTAGTTCCATCTGTAGGTGGCCTTCTATTGGCGCATATCCGCTCTCAGTTCTGGACATTCCAATCGTTCCACCTGTGTAAATAAGGCAGATTTTCTTATCTTCTATTCTAGCGTTTTTATCTATTTCATTATTTTGCGCTACTATGGTCATAAGACACCTCTATGTTCTCTGCTGCTGCTATATTAATATTGCATATCCATGGAAACAGCAGTATGCATGTGTACTGATTATATCACGCAAGGATTTGAATATGAAAATGCAACATTGAATAGTAAATGATTTTATTATATACTTTATTGGCAACTTAAATATGCTGCTGTGGCTCAATGGTAGAGCACTTCACTCGTAATGAAGTGGTTGCGAGTTCGATTCTCGCCAGCAGCTCCAAAAGTAAAAGCCTTGAAAACACCGACAATTCGGTGAGTTCGAGGCTTTTTCATTAATTTACTATACTGGACTGTGCACATACAAATAATTTTAGTTAACAAAATGAGTATGCATAGTCTTCCACTGCTTGAGTTTGATGTTAACCCAGAATCCATAGATGCCCAAAGTTATAATTGTAAGCAGAAGCCATTTAATCCAGTTACCAAACAACTGCATAGCAGTGCCATCAAACTCTAGACGTCTCCCTTCTATTACAGTGTGCTTTATTTCCCAGTTATAAACCATGCAGTACGCCCAAGGTAGACATATGCCTAAGGTTGCAGTTGTAATAAGGCCACCGAGAAGTGTGTAACCGATTAGCTGAAATAGTCCACCGTCAAAATAAGATTGTTCATGATTCATAGTCATTTTCCTCCGTTATTTCTAATAGTAACTTTGCACGAGATGTAGATTATCACGTGTATTACCACGTGTAAATAGTTTCAAAAATATATTATATCTTTATGTTGATTAAAAGGTATACTATCTATCACTTCCGTCAACAGATGGTTCACATAGTGATTGCACGCTTGTTCAAAGTAACGGTAAGTTCGGTATGATCGATGCGCCAAATCCTAGCGAATATGGACCATATGCTGTTCAGGGTGGTAACGGAAAGACAGTTGCAGAATTTATGAGAAAGCTGGGCGTTAAGCATATTGATTTCGCAGTTGCTACGCATGCGCATTCAGACCACATAGGTGGATTTATAGATTTGGTTGACGAGAAGAATTCCGATGGAAATCCATTCTTTGACTCAGATACTGTTTATATTCATAAGAAATATCTAAATTGGAAACCTAAGTATGAAGATCCGACATGGCAGATGGCTGAATACTTTAAGGAAGTTACACGAAAGCTAACCGAGGCAAAGGTTACAATGGTCGATATCACCTCCGATGATACGAGTGGACTTTCTAAGCTAGATGCAACTATGACGAAGAAGGGCGACTATAGCGACAATATTAGTTTTAAATTTGGCAACCTAGATATTGCGCTGTATAACCTAGATAGTATTGTCAACAAAGAGGGATATACGGAGAACGACAACTCCATAATCACGCAGATTACCAAGGGGCTACACAATGCGGTAATACGCGGTGCGATGAAGACCGGGTGGCTACAGGATAACGGCAAGTGGTTCTATCTGAACTCTAGCGGTGCGATACACAAAGGATGGCTAAACCACTATGGGGCATGGTATTATCTAGGACAAGACGGTATCATGTACACAGGAACTCATGTAGTTGACAGCAAAACATATAATTTTGATACAACAGGGGCACTAGCATAGCAAGGCTGGTGCCTCTTGCTCTATCAAAATTCAATACATATAATTAATTCAGGAGGATACAAATGGATCAAATTCAATTAGCACAGCAGATATGCCAGGAGGCACACTACGAGCAGGTGGATAAGGCGGGGAAACCTTACTATCTGCATCCCTTTGCAGTTGCAGATATGTGTGAAACGGAAGAGGAAAAGGTTGTCGCTTACCTGCACGATGTACTCGAGGATGGTGAGTATGACGAGGTGTATTTGCGCATGTGCGGATTCAGTGATAAGGTGGTTGAGGCTGTTAAAGTGCTTACCAAAGACCTTGACGAAGAATACATGCACTATATAGACAGGGTATCTCAAAATAAGCTGGCGACCACTGTCAAACTTGCCGACCTAAGTCACAATATGGATATTAGCCGCATAGAGCACCCTGTCGAAGATGACTATGCAAGAGTCGAGAAGTATAGAGCGGCGATGAAGAGGCTTTTGCAGGGGAATGCCAATTAAAAAGTGGGGATTTCTAGCAAAAAACAAGAAATAACAGCACAAAAATAACGCACTATTGAAAATACTAATAATTGCTGTCAAGTATTAAAATTACTGATTTTAATACAAAATCCTTGTTTGATATACTCGTAATGATAAATCGATATTATTTAAACAAGGAGGATACAATGAAAAAAGAAAAAAGCACTCTTATGATCATTACTGGGCTCGTGGTTGGTGCGGCTGCAGTACTTCTCGTTAAGTATGGCAATCCGGCTAACATGGGCTTTTGTATTGCCTGCTTCCTAAGAGACACTGCTGGTGCGGTTAAACTTCACTCAGCTCCAGTTGTGCAGTACGTTCGCCCTGAGATAATTGGACTTATTCTCGGTGCGTTCCTAATGTCTGTTGGCGGCAAAGAGTTCAAGATTCGTGGCGGTTCATCCCCAATGACAAGATTTGTACTTTCATTCTTCGTAATGGTAGGAGCTCTTATGTTCCTCGGGTGCCCACTCAGAATGATTCTCAGAATCGCTGGTGGAGACTGGAATGCAATCATCGGCCTGATTGGATTCTTCTGCGGAATTCTCGGCGGAATCGTATACCTTAAGAAGGGCTTCACACTCAAGAAGTCAGTTCCGCTAGGACCAACAGAAGGTGTAGCAATGCCAGCTATTACGGTAGTACTGCTCGTTATCCTATGCGCATTCCCAGCGCTTCTCGCATTCAGCAAAGAGGGACCTGGCGCTATGCACGCGCCGCTCGCAATTTCGCTAATTGCAGGGCTTGTTGTCGGTGTACTAGCACAGCGCACCAGATTATGCATGGTTGGTGGACTCCGAGATGCAGTGTTATTCAAAGATTTCTATCTACTATCTGGATTTATCGCAATATTCGTTGCAGCTCTAGTTGGAAACCTAGCTCTTGGATTCTTCCACGCAGGGTTTGACAAGCAGCCGATTGCATTCAACGACTCTCTATGGAACTTCCTAGGAATGGTTCTCGTAGGACTAGGCTCCTGCCTGCTCGGTGGCTGCCCACTTCGTCAGGTAGTTCTCTCTGGTACAGGAAATGCAGACTCGGGCGTTGCAGTTCTCGGTCTAATCGTAGGTGCAGCTTTCTGCCACAACTTCGCACTAGCATCGACACCAATGGGACCAACTCCAAATGGTAAGATTGCAGTTGTGTTCGGAATTATCGTTACTGTAATTATCGGTCTGATGAATATAAGAAAAGCTAAGGAGGCATAAAATGACTAAGGTAGATGCAAGAGGGTATTCGTGCCCTGAACCAGTGATTATGACTCAGAATGCTGTAAAGGCTGGAACACCTGTTGAAGTTCTCGTAGACAGCATGACACCAGTTAAGAACATTTCAAGATACGCAGCTAACAACAAGCTATCTATGGAATACAGCGAAACGCCAGAAGGCGATTACCTGATTACACTCAAGTAATGTTTATCGCAACTTTTCATACGCATTTTGGAGCACAGCAGTTCCACAAGCAGCAGAAAAGCATAGACAAAACCGCAACACTTATGCCGGTGCCTAGAGCGCTTAGTGCAGCCTGCGGGATATGCGTTTCGTTCGAGGTGGATAATGTCTCAGAACTCGTAGCAAATCATCCCGAAGATATCGAGGGAATATATCTGAGTGAAGGTTCGGAGTTCAAGGTGCTGTTCGAGGCACCGGAATAATGGCGTGATATAAATGGTAAATCAAGCAAATAATAACCGTTAACTGAAATGACCAGCCGTATGGCTGGTCATTTGCTTATAAGCTTACTAATAAAACGATTAACAGGGTTTAGAACCTATATTACTAGATAATCTGCAAACCTACATCTTTGCTGCGAACAGACCTACCTTCGACTTCAGGTCGATAGGACCGTAATATGAAACGCATACGTATTTATTGCCTTTTCTTAGGAAGAGTAGCTGGTCACGTTTTGCAGTAGTATCATTTGCCTTCTTCTCATCTACGATATATGCAGCGTAGTCGAGGTCCTTGTAATCGAAACGGTACTTGTCAAGAGACTTATTTGATACTTTGATGTCCGACTCCTCAAGTGCATTTTTATAATTGTATTTCATAAATTCCGCTGCAATTTTAGAAGACTTTGCCTTGTATAAGTGAACATTGTAATAGAGATTAATTACAGAGTCATCATCTTCGTTTTTCGCTGGTGTACTAACTTCTAGCTCTTCCGATACCATTCTAGGAATCATGAAGCTTTTATCTTGGTCTATTTCGAAAATAATGTCTGTTTTATTATTTCCTTCATCATAGTTCTCAATCTGCTTCTCAACTGTGTTCCATGCATCTGGGTCAAATTCCGAGAAGCGCACAATCTCGTTGCCCTTATACTTAAGAGCCTCCGTGAAGTCGCCGGATGATGAGACATCTACTGTCCTAGGGATGTCAATGATACTCCATAGGACTAGGACGATTACAGTTATAATACACGTCGCATTGACATAATATTTCAATCTAAATCCCGAAGCTCCATAAAAATCCTTCTTTCTGTTCCTATTCAGTATGCTGATATAAGTGAACATATATTGAAACCAGAACAAAAGCGCCAACGGTAATCCAATAAAAGTCATCGCCAAAGTGGAAAGCGGTTGATCAGCACTGCTGTAGAGAAGTTCTGAAGGTGATATAGTGAACCCTTGCACACTTCGACTTATGCTAAAAAGTGATTCTGCAAAAATAATTAGCATAATAATAAAATTAGTAATCAAGCTCTTTCTATAGTACTTATGTTGACTCTGCACATCCGTAAATGGCTCTGGAGCATCTGGGTCATCCGTGTAGAATATCATCACTGAACCAGAACCATATATCAGATGCCAACCACAAGAAGCATATAGGTCAAGTTCCTCCTGCGTCGTCTCGCTGTGCTTGTATGGCAAGATGCGATACCGCCTATCTCTTGGCTCGTCAACGGTGAATCTGCAAGTAAGTAGATTATCGTTAGCGAGCAGCAGACCTTTTCTTGCCTGATATTCAAGCCAATTCTGCTTATAGAACATATCAACTACACCAAACGGATCAAATTTTAATTTTGTTTTCTTATCCATGACACACCTCGTGTTGAACATTTTGCGATAACAATTGAATACGGTGTAGCTACATCTTCGATGCAAACAGCCCAATCTTCGACTTCAGATTGATAGGACCACTATATGCAACGACGACATATTTATTCCCCTTTCTGAGGAAAAGCATCTGTTTATAGAATGGAGCCTCATCTTTTTCAGAAGCTACGATATATGCCGCATAATCGAGCCCCTTGTATTTAAACTGCATATCTCGAATGCGCTTCTCCGATACGTCGAAGCCCTTATAGTCGAGTTCTTCTGCTATATTAGATGGCATAAAGCGTGCGGCAATTTTTGCTGATTTAGCTTTGTATAGCTGAACCAGATACATGAGCTTTGGCTCAGATACACCATCTTTGTCGGTTCTAGGATAAACCTCGAGGTCTTCCGAAGACATTTTCGTCATCATGATATTACGGTCGTAACTTGTCTCGTATGTTATGTCGGGATTATCAACATCCTTATTGTCATTTTTTACGGTCATATTCACCCGAACCTTATCCCAAGCGGATGGGTCAAATTCTGCGAATCTTACAAGGTCATTATCCTTATAGGCCAATGCCTCCTTAAAGCTGCTTGTTGTGACTCTCTTATCTGGCACGAATACCACATATATAAAGAGGCCTACAATCAGCACGATAATCGTATTAATTAAAATCATATTTACATAACGTCTAGCCTTAAAGCCAGCAGTCCTCTTAAAAGTTTCTCTTTTCAGTTTCCATATTAATCTAGTGTATCTGAAGATAAATACCAGCTCAAATAGCACTAGTATTGGGTACATCACAGCGTATATGTAAATAATTGGAGACGGTTTATCAGCCAGCTGATAATAAGCCTCAATTGGATTAAAGACAAAGCCATTCGTATTGAGATCTAAATTCATAAGAATGCAAAAGGTCAACGCTATAGTAGTGATAAATGTATAGAGTAGTCTCTTCACATAATACTTCTTCTCTGTAACGGCATCTGTAAAAGGCTCGGGGACACTCTGATCGTCTGTATAGAACACAGTCGATGCATGCGTTCCTCGCACACATGTCCATCCACATGACTCATATATATCCAGCTCTTCCTGTTCGATCTTCTTTCTTTTCTCAGGCAGAATTCGGTACCTTCTCTCAGTTGGCTCGCCATATGCAAAGTCATATATAAGGTAGCCGGTATATGTGAGAAGCAGCCCTCTCCTAGCCATATCCTCAAGCCAATTCTGTTCCTGATATATGTCGGAAAGACCAAAATAACAAATCTTCTGTTTAATCTTATCGCTCATAACTGCACCTCCGTGCATCACTAAGGCATGCTTCTAATCTACAGATTTCATCCTGATATAACTGCTCTCCGCGCTCTGTAATGCTGTAAGAAATTCTCCTGCCGTCTGGTGGTAACTTCTTGATTAAATCCTCCGCTTGAAAAAGTGAGAGGAGTGAGTACAGAGTGCCCGGCCCGAGCTTGACTCGACCATCCGTTAGGTCATTTACATAACTCGATATCTCCGTCCCACACATATCAGAGCGGTGGAAACAAAGCAGTATGTAGAACATCGGCTCGGTTAATGGTTCTAATGATTTTTTAGCCATGTATAGCACCACCCCTTAATCAAATTTGCTGTAAGATTTCCTAATATCGTTAATCGATATTTCTAGCTAAAATATAATATCGTAATACGATATTGTCAATAATATTTATACAAAATAATAGCATGTACTAAAAAAGTACATGCTTGTCGTTCATACAAATGATTTTAATTACGTCTATCGCAAGATTTACTAGGTGGAGCTCCTAGATGTATAACGTGCTATATCTTCAGACTGCCTTAGATAGCCGAGATTTTCTTGCTTGAATTTAGAATATGTCCAACCTGCCGCACGAAACACGTTTCCGTATGCAGTCCAGACGGCACGAGTAGTCACTCGCATGAGGAAGTGCCTTTTGAACTTTAGCCATCTATTCTGTTTAAAATGACCAATGGTATAGGATTGAAAAATCACATGAGGTAATTCGTCATGAAGCATCTGAGCACAGATCCGCTTTAGGGCGGGCGATTCCGTAGCATCGCTGAGCGCTGAATAATATGAGAGTGCGATAATTTCTGCTGTTATTAGGGTTACTACCTCTGAGAGTATGTTGCCGCGTCTTCGGAGACGCCTAAAAGTCCTATCTAGAAAATTGCTTTTGCGTAGCGGAAGGTCGTGATAGCGCATAAATTCACCTAGGTAAGAAGAATGGAAATTCTCCTCCTTGATAAAAAGCTTCATGACATTGGGATATGCAGGTTCGTCGAACAAGCTTGCGAACACTTCTGCCGCCTTGATCAGATGAAGTCCATCACTGTGCTCGCCGATTTGAAACGCAGAAATAGAAGGCAGTATAAGTGCCTTGGTTTCATCAGATAGCGTGGCTTCTTGAGAGAAATCTATCTGGAGCCTATGCTTGTCGTTCTCACGGAAAAACTCCAGCCACTCGTCGTAGCTGTATTTTACCGATGAATTATTTCTAAGTTCAATCATGATTACCTCGATTGATTAGTGCAGTTAAGTAGATTAAAAAACATATTATACACTTGATATTATAACAGATACGAGTAGTAACGAAAAATTGACGATTATTATACCGAAAAACAAGTCTTTTAGGATTTGCTCCTGTGCTATTATAGTGACAGATTAAGTTTCAGAAAAATAGGTGATGAATATGCTGACAAAGAAACAGTTCCAAATGAAGTATAACTTAACGAAGAGGGAAGTAGACGGTATCTGCGACTACTATGGGATCAAGAAGACCAAAGGGCAGTTTCAAATCCCAGACGATACTGAGCCTGTTTATATACCCGATAGGAGACTCTTGAACAAGGAACTGCGCTTGTACCTATTCGTCTCCGACGCAATTCACAAGAAAGTGAAGCTGGTGCCAGAGCTATTTTACTCGACAGACGATGAGATTCGAACTGTGGTAAGAGTTATGCGTGATAAAGATTTACTTGTGAGAATTGAAGGCAGACCGGAAGAAAGTTTAGAATATCAGGACTACATTCTTGGCCACGAATTTGCAGACTGGAAGAGAAACGCTACTGATAATTTCAAGCTTGTTAAGGAGATTCTTGGAATCGTAGTTGAGTCTAGTTCGAAGGGGGCAGCTTCAGCGGTGCTTGAACATTATACGACGATGTAAATTATGGAAAAGAAAAACACCGCAACTCGTTAGAATTGCGGTGTTTTTAAATGGTGTCCCGAAGAGGATTCGAACCTCCGACACCCGCTTTAGGAGAGCGGTGCTCTGTCCCCTGAGCTATCGAGACATGGGTTGGGCGCTTGCGAATGACGCCTCCTGTGAACGTAATCCCGGATAAATCTCTGATTAACTACAATCATCAGCGTTAAACACAAGCTTAATTATAATATCACCGAATTGCATGAAGTACAAGCGGTAAGGTAGCCCTGGAGTATCTCAAGATATGAAAAGACATTTAAAGGAAGATAGGCATGAGGAAACAATAAGTAACTAAATATAGTGATTTTCATACGAACAAAACTTAAAAAGAACAATTTATAGACACACAATTAAATTTATTTCAATTAATTTAGCCAAAACACTTGACCTGAAGCGGTTTATAGTGTAATTCATTATGTAGCTAAATATAGTTGCATACTACGTAAGTGCAACTTCATCTCAAAAGTGTTATATAAGTTCAATATTGAAAGGAGCACAAGGGTAAAATGAAAGAGACTAAGGGATTTATAGCAGAGTTTAAGGCGTTCATCGCTCGCGGTAACGTTCTAGACATGGCAGTTGGTATCATCATCGGTTCTGCATTCACAGCAATAGTAACTTCACTTGTTAACGACATCATCATGCCAATCGTGGGTGTTATCATCGGAGGACTTGATTTCTCTGCGCTAAAGGTTACAGTTGGAAGTGCAGCGATTAACTACGGTGCATTCATCCAGGCGATTATTAACTTCCTACTCATCGCGCTAACTGTGTTTGTCATCATTAAGGCGCTCAGCAAGGCTAAGAGAAAGAAGGAAGAGGAGCAAGCAGAAGAACCAGCAGCACCAACACCTGAGGTTGAGCTACTAACAGAAATCAGAGATCTGCTGTCGAAGCGTGACTAGTTCGTACTTATAGCTGCAGCGTTTCGTTAGATAAAGGAAGTTTGATATGTAGCTATAAATAGGAAAAATAAACTTAGATAGTTAAAAGCGAAGGACATGGGGATTTTCCCGTGTCCTTTTCTAATGCGTAGGTGCACGGGAACCTGTGGCTACATAAATTTCTCCAATTCAACACTTAAACATAAGCAAATATTAAGATTTGAAAGGGCTTGAAAGGCTCTAAAAACTTGAAAAAAAGCCACAAATAGGCTAAAATGGTTTTGTCCTTTTGCCACAAAAAAGCCGTGGCAAATATTGGCAATTTAGGAAAACGGAGGGACGATTATGTACGATATCAGTCAAGTGCAGAGTGAATACAAAACCAAGCTGATTGACGCAGATTTCGCCGCTAGCCTAGTTAAGAGCAACTATAGGCTGCACTTTGGTGTGGGAACTGGGAGCTCCATATACATGGATAGAGCTCTTGGAAAGCGCCTCAAGACCGATACGCTCCTTCGCGGATTAGAGATTCAGACTGAAGTTGCCGTGAGAAATGATCTTCTGGAGACTTTCAAGGCGACGAGGGACGTAGACACAGTTAGATTTTATTCATCGCACTATACGGGCATGGACAGAATGATGACGGATGCAGGCAACTGTTGGTACGTGCCGATTCTATTCAACGAAGAGCCGCTATATTGGGGACAGGAAGGCAATGGATTTGACATCTGCTGCATTCAGGTTGCACCAATGGATAGGTACGGTAACTTTAATTTTGGACCGACTAATGCTGACCTTCTCGGTATTATTAGAAATTCCAAGATTGTCATCGTAGAAGTTAATGAGAAGATGCCAATTGCGCTCGGATACGAGTCGCACATCAATATATCTGACGTAAATTACATCATCGAGGGGGACAGCCCTGAACTTGCAGAATTCAAGGCGGCACCAGCAAGCCCTGAGGACAGAAGGATTGCTGAGTCGATAGTAGATCGCATTAGAAATAAAAGTACGCTGCAGCTCGGAATCGGAGCTGTGCCAAATGCAATCGGTGGACTACTCGCAGAGTCCGACATCCGTGACCTGGGCGGCCACAGTGAGGTGATCGTAGATTCCTTTATGAATCTGTACTATGCAGGTAAGCTGACCAACAACAAGAAGGTAGATAAGGGACTTACCGTGTATACGGCAGCGGTTGGAAGCAAGGCGCTATATGACTTTATAGATGATAATCCTATCTGCTGTGCTGCACCGGTTGACTACGTTAACAGCGTTCACACTATTTCGCAGATAGACAACTTCATCTCGATTAATAGCTGCGTTGGAGTTGACCTGTATGGACAGGTTTGTTCAGAGAGCGCAGGCTTCAGACAGCTTACGGGAACGGGCGGACAGCTCGACTTCGTACTCGGAGCA
>NZ_CALHTQ010000049.1 GCF_938039775.1 uncultured Mogibacterium sp.
TGGAGAGAATTGCGAGTTTTAACGTAAATCACGATACCCTTCAGAAGGGAATGTATGTTTCGAGAATAGATGGAGATGTGGTAACTTACGATATCAGAATGAAGAGACCTAATATGGGGGACTATGTTTCAAACGAGGCACTACATACTTTTGAACATCTATTTGCAACCTATGCTAGGAATAGCGAGATTTCAGACAAGGTGATATATATCGGGCCTATGGGATGCAGGACTGGGTTCTATCTGCTGATGAGAGATACAGCTACTGGACAGCAGGCGATTGACTTAGCTAGGGAATCATTCAAATTTATAGCTGAGTACGAAGGTGAGATACCTGGAGCAGCAAAGAGTGAGTGCGGAAATAGCGAGGAGCACGACCTCGAAGCGGCGAGAGCAGTGGCAGTAGATATGGTAGAAGTTCTCAAGGATTGGAATGAGGAGAAACTAGATTATGACTATGAAGGATAAGAGTATAGGAGCGGCATTTTGTGATGCGGCAGCAGTGATAGGTGGCAGCGCAAAGCTTGGAATTGTCTGTGCGATGGATGTTGAGATGCAGGATCTACTAGATCAGATGAGAGGAGTGTCCGTTGAGGAAATATACGGATTTAAGTTCTATGAAGGTGTACTTGAGAAGACTCAGGTGGTTCTCGTAAGATGCGGAATTGGCAAGGTCAATGCTGCTAGAGGCACCCAGCTGATGATAGATAAGTATAAGCCGAGCTATATAATTAACAGTGGAGTTGCAGGAGCTCTTAACACCGAGCTCAGACCTATGGATATAGTTGTAGGAAAGGACTTTATCCAGCATGATTTTGATCTCAGCCCTATCGGATATGCAAAGGGCTGCCTGGCTACAGGTGATCGCTCGAAGCCGACAATCGTAGAAGCGGATGATAATATGGTTAGGTTGCTGACAGATGTATCTGAAGTGATTGCTGGAGAGCATGAAGAGGCAGGTAAGGTTCTCGTTGGCAGAATCGTGAGCGGAGACCAGTTCATTAACAGTCCCGAGGTTAAGACTGAACTCAGGCAAGATTTCGGTGGTGATGCTGCAGAGATGGAGGGCGCTGTTCTTGCATACGTTGCAAGCTGTGCAGATATTCCTTGCGCTGTGCTCAGGGTAATTTCGGACATGGCAGATGGAACTAATAACGAGTCATATGACGAATTTGAGAAGAAGGCATCAAAGCTCTCTGCTGAGATAATAATTGAACTTGCTAAGCTAGCACCAGCGAAACTTTAATTCGTATTATTGTGTAGTATCAGCATCAGATAATATATATAAATCAATACGGTAGTTAATACGAGCAGTAAACTGAGCTTGGTTTACTGCTCGTATTTCAGTTTTTAAAAGTTTGAAAACAAAAACATTTATTTTCAGTTGACAAATCGGTACCATATGGATATAATCTACTTAACTACTAATTAAGTAGTTAATAAAGCGAACAAGTGACTTGCGCTTTATGATATATATTTAGACTAGAAAAAGATTGATATTGAGCGAATGGTTTCAATCTATAATAAGGAATTGAAAGGAAGGTTACATCATGGCTAACATTTATACATCGGCAGACCAGCTAATCGGCAAGACACCACTTCTAGAACTAACAAGAATAGAAGAAGAATTTGGACTAAAGGCCAAGGTGCTCGCTAAGCTCGAGTACTTTAATCCTGCTGGATCTGTTAAAGATAGAATTGCAAAGAGGATGATTGAGGATGCTGAGGCTAGAGGTGAGCTAAAGCCTGGTGCAACCATCATCGAACCAACTTCAGGTAACACTGGAATCGGACTTTCTGCCGTTGCTGCCGCAAAAGGGTATAAGACTATTATTGTAATGCCTGAGACTATGTCCGTTGAGAGAAGACAGCTGATGAAGGCATATGGTGCGGAACTCGTGCTCACTGAAGGTGCGAAGGGTATGAAGGGCGCTATTGCTAAGGCTGAAGAGCTAGCAGCAGAAACAGAGAATAGCTTCATTCCTGGGCAGTTTGTAAACCCATCTAATCCAGCGGCGCACAGAGATACTACTGGTCCTGAAATTTGGGAAGATACCGATGGTAAGGTTGACTACTTCGTGGCTGGAGTAGGAACTGGTGGTACTGTGACAGGAGTTGGAGAGTATTTAAAGTCAAAGAATGGCGATGTTAAGATTGTCGCTGTTGAGCCAGAGGCATCTCAGACTCTTGCCAAGGGTGAAGCGGCTCCACACAAGATTCAGGGAATTGGTGCAGGTTTCGTTCCTGAAACGCTCAACACAGACATTTATGATGAAATTATCCCTGTTACCAATGAAGCATCTTTTGAGACAGGAAGACTACTCGGTCAGAAGCAAGGTGTTCTAGTGGGAATTTCGTCAGGAGCAGCTCTGTGGGCGGCTATTGAGTTAGCGAAGAAGGAAGAGAATGAAGGTAAGAATATAGTAGTTCTACTACCTGATACTGGTGATAGATATCTGTCTACTCCATTATTTCAGGAATAGTTATAGATGAACAAGTCATCGCAATATTGCAAGATGAGTTAGTATAAAAGTGCGGGGCGAGAATTTCTTGCACTGCACTTTTGCGTTTCTTTTAAAGTTAATGTAAAATAGAGTGGATTTAAAAGGTAGGAGGAAACTGTGTTAGTTTCAACAAGAGGCAGATATGCAATAAGAGTTATGATTGACCTTGCTGAGCACATGAACGGTAAGTACATCCCGATGAAGGAAATTGCCGACAGACAAGATGTGTCGCTCAAGTATATGACCAAGATTATGCAAGTTCTAACCAAATCGGGAATGCTCGACGGTCAGCATGGTAAGGGCGGGGGTTATAAACTTAATCGAGACCCAGTTGAATATCGTATCGGTGACATACTGCGTCTAACTGAAGGTACACTTGCACCGGTATCTTGTATCGATGAGACGGACTGTAAGTGCGATAGATCGTACGAGTGCAGAACGCGACCGATGTGGAATGAACTTGATAAGCTAATTAGCGAATATTTAGATGGGATAACTATAGCTGATTTGATGAAGGGGGATGCCGCGGATAACTATGTCATCTGATGTAGTGCGGGACAACGCTTTAGTATGAACGTATTAATTTGTGATGATAACGCCAAAGAACGTGAGTGGTGCCACAAAGAGCTGCTCAAAAATCAGGGATACTTTGAAGAAGGTTTGGAGGTGCTTGAGTATGAATCAGGCAACGAACTGCTCTTTAAGTATCCTGATTTAGATATTGATATTGATATTATTTTCTTGGATATCATGATGCCGGGCCTGGATGGAATAACAGTTGCAAAGAAGCTACGTGACATGAACTACAGCGGGGAGATTGTTTTCTTCACTGGAACTATAGACTATGCGGTTAATGGCTACGACTATGAGGCGCTTGCATACCTAATAAAAGGCAAGACTTCATCTGAGAGATTTAGCGAGGTACTGAGGCATTTCCTTCTTCGAAAGGGTGAGAGAAGCGGGGAGGTTATAATTCTTCGCTGCGCTGGAGAGACGAGGGTAATCAATCTATCATCGATAAGGTATTTTGAAGTATTTAAGAGACTTACAACAGTTTACTACGGTGACTCGACATTCAGCTTCTATTCACCGCTTGCGAAACTCAGCGAAGAGCTTGAAGGAAAGAATTTTATTCGCATTCATCGAGCATATCTCGTAAATTCAGAGTACATCGCCAAGAAAACGATGCGTGACGTGACACTCCGCGATGGAACGGTACTTCCGGCGGGCAGAAACTATATTAAGAAAATAAAAGAAGATTAAAAAGATGTGTAATAGGAAATTGAACAAAAAAGTAAATAGACGACGAAGGAGAGCAGTGATAGTAACAACGATTACTATGCTGTGTTTCGTTGTGATGATGAGTAGTATGAGCGCCTTCGCATTTGTTGATGATCAGAATAAACCAGACAAGCCTGATGTGATAAAAGATAATGGTGCAAATACACATGCGATAGAAGGAGAAACTTCCAATCCAGATACAGCTCCGGCGCTTACAAGGATAAGAACATACAATAACACCCCTGATAAAACTCACACGATGCAGGTGACTGAAAACGGTGTTACTTATACGATTTCTTACGTAGTTAGACACGCTACTGTGCTGCCTGAAGAAATAAGTGGCATGGATAGTGATCAGGCGCTAGAGTACATTGCCAATAAGAGTATGACGTTTTATACTGATCGAAACGTAACGAATATTCCCGACATTGTATATGGTAGAGACTATTTTGTAAGAGTAAATGGCTCGACTAATATAAATCCAGAGACATTACTCGGCAGCTATAAGCTAGAGATTGCAAACAATACTGAGTTTAATAATGCGGCTTCCACCACGGTTACTATAGGAAATAATAACAATAATGGAAACGGCGGCAGTACGAATGTTGATAATATCGATAATACTAATAGAACTAATAGTAATGTTAATAATACAGGGATTAGTGCTGTTCGTAGCACAGCAAGCAGATTATCTGGAAGCGTAAGGTCTATAGGTAGGGCTTCGCTTGGTTCAAGAGCAGAACAGGGTAATGCTACTTCTGTTAGCGGTGCAAATACCTCCAGCAGTGTGAGTGCCGATAGCGATTCAGATATCGCAAGCTCAAAAAGTTCGGATGCAAGCTCGGCAGCTGCTGGAATGGATGGTGGTGGAAACAGTACTGGTTCAAATAGAGCTGCAGAAACAGTGGCTAATGCGCTAACTGCTGGAGCTGGAGCTGGATCAGTTTGGCTCGCAGTCCTTATAATATCCGACATAAAACTGCTTCTGTGGTATAAGAAACTTAAAGAAGCTAAGAGAAAGTCAGCTCTATAAAGAGTGTTTGTAGGAGATGATTAAATGGTACTTAAAATAGCTATATGGGTGACTTTTGTAATAGTGATATTCGTCAAACTATACACCAAGAAACGCGTTCAAAATATCGATGGCTTCGGCGGTATAACTACAAGAGAAGAAGTCGATAAAGCTAAAAGGGGCGCAGTTAATAAATAAGTGCATATGTATTGAAAAATCAATCGGTTATGATAATGAATCATGACCGATTTTTATATAGTTAATAGGAAGTAAATTCAAATTAACTAACCAATTTTATTGACAAAATAATACAGTTAATGTACACTAATTTAAGTTAATATAGCCTAACACGATGTTGGATAATTTTAACTGACAGCGCGGCGATGTACCGCGTATTTTATTATTGGGAGGAGATGCAGGATGATTCCAATCACACTTGTTAATGAAGGCGAGCTTGTTACAGTCAAGAAGATAACTGGTAGCGATGCGATTAGACAGCACCTCGCAGAGCTAGGATTTGTAGTTGATGCTGATGTGATGGTTGTAAGTGCGTTCAACGGAAACGTTATCTTACAGGTTCACGGAGCGAAGATTGCACTCAATGAATCAATGGCAAGACGAATTATGGTATAGCATGGCTATCGATGGATAATTCTTCAGCAAATAAAAGATTTTATTTTTAAGGAGGAGAACAACATGGCAACTCAGATGGATACTCTTAATAATGTTAGAGTTGGTAAGACTGCTACTATTAAGAAGATCAATGGTGTCGGGGCAGTAAAGCGCAGAATCATGGATATGGGACTCACTAAGGGAACTGATGTCTTTGTGAGAAAAGTTGCGCCTCTTGGTGACCCAATCGAGCTAACTATCAGAGGCTACGAGCTTTCTGTTAGAAAGGCTGATGCGGCTTTGATTGATGTTGAGATAGAAGATTAATCTATGGTGATTGCCGCTTCTATATTTTTTAAGTATCGATTAGTTGAATTGAACTAACTATATATTAAGTACCGTGAAAGGAGTGTACTAACATGTCACTTAAGATCGCCCTCGCGGGTAATCCTAACTGTGGTAAAACCACATTGTTTAATGCTTTGACTGGTTCAGCGCAGTACGTTGGTAACTGGCCAGGTGTAACTGTTGAGAAGAAAGACGGAAAACTACGTGGACATAAGGACGTAATCGTTCAGGACCTTCCTGGAATTTATTCTCTTTCTCCATACACACTAGAAGAAGTTGTTACAAGAAACTATCTAGTCAATGAGAAGCCAGATGCTATCATCAATATCATCGACGGAACTAATCTAGAGAGAAACCTATACCTAACGACGCAGCTGCTCGAGCTCAACATACCTGTTGTAATCGCAGTTAACATGATGGACCTAGTTGAAAAGAACGGAGACACCATCAATCTGGATAAGCTCAGTGAAGAACTAGGATGTGCTGTTCTTCCAATCAGTGCGCTTAAGGGATCTGGCTCCAAGGAGCTAATCAAGAAAGCGCTGGAGGTTGCAGAAGCTCATCAGCCTGGAGAACTTCCACACGTATTCAACGGATCGGTTGAGCACGCAATCGCTCACATTGAAGAATCCATTGAGAAAATTGTAAGTAAGGAAAATCTCAGATGGTATGCAATCAAGCTATTTGAGAGAGATGAGAAGATTGTTGAAGAACTGGCACTTGATGCAGAGCTCAGCAAGCATATCGAAGAGCATATTGCGGACTGTGAAGCAGAGCTTGATGATGATGCTGAGAGTATCGTTATCAACCAGAGATACGCATATATCAATAAGGTAGCGCCTAAGGCTATGACCAAGAAGGCAAACCATGAAAAGCTCTCGACTTCAGATAAGATAGACAGAATAGTTACTAACAGGCTTTTGGCTCTTCCAATCTTCGTGGCAATCATGTACCTAGTGTACTGGCTAGCTATTTCTAAGATTGGTACGCCTCTAACCGACTGGGCTAACGACACACTGTTCGGTGAGTGGATTATTCCAGGTGCTAAGAAAGGCCTTGAGAGCCTCGGAGCATCCGGATGGGTTGTTTCCCTGGTAGTAGACGGTGTTATAAACGGTGTCGGATCTGTACTCGGATTCACTCCGCAGATGGCATGCGTATTCCTCTGCCTCTCAATTCTTGAGGACTGCGGATATATGTCGAGAGTTGCGTTCATCATGGACAGAATCTTTAGAAGATTCGGACTATCTGGTAAGTCATTCATTCCTTTCCTCATCTCATCTGGATGCGGAGTACCTGGAATCATGGCAACTAGAACTATCGAGAATGAGAAGGATCGTCGTATGACGATGATGACTACAACAGCGATCCCTTGTGGAGCTAAGCTGCCTGTAATCGCAACGATTTCTGCTTACATCTTAGGTAACAAATGGTGGGTAGCACCTCTGATGTACTTCGTTGGAATCGGAATTGTTATCTGTTCTTGTATCATTCTCAAGAAGACTAAGCAGTTCGCTGGAGATCCAGCACCATTCATCATGGAGCTTCCTAACTATCATATTCCTTCGGCAAAGGGCGTACTCATCCACGTATGGGAGAGAGTATGGGCATTCGTTAAGAAGGCCGGAACAATCCTGTTCCTATGCGTAGTAGTAATGTGGGTTCTCTCAAGCTATGGATTCAGCCACGGTTCATTCGGAGCTGTTGATGCTAAGGATAGCTTGATGGCAGATATCGGTGGTGCAGTTGCATTCATCTTCAAGCCACTTGGATTCGGAACATGGCAGGCAGTAGCTAGCTCTATTTCAGGATTCGTTGCCAAGGAAGGTATTGTTTCTACGATGGGAGTTCTGTCTGGTCTCGGAGCAATCGAAGACTATAACGCTTCGATGAGAACAGCATTCGATGCATTCTTCCCAACCACAATAGCAGCTATCTCATTCTTGATGTTCAACCTGTTTGACTCACCTTGTCTCGCTGCAATATCGACAGTTGCTAAGGAGATGAACAACAGAAATCACTTCTGGTATACGATCATCTTCCAGAACGTTTCTGCATATCTATTTGCATTAGTTGTATATCAGCTAGTTGGACTTGCAATCGGTGAGGTTGCATTCGGCGTATGGACAGTAGTAGCAGCAGTAATCGCAATCTTCGTACTGTATCTGTTATTCAGACCAGATCCAAACAAGAAGAGAATGCTAGACGGTTCAGAAGGCGCAAAGTAACCAAATAAAACGAAAGCATAGCTTGAGCGAGTATCAGTACTTGCTCAGGCTATGATTATAGGAAGGGTGTGAGATGAATCTAGTAGATGTAATTGTACTCTCTGTGGTCGCTGTAATATTTATAGGGGCTGTGAAGGTGCTGATTAGCTTCTTCAAATAAACGCATAAACGTCACAGAGACGAGTTAGAATAAACTTACGGGGAGGTAGAGATATGAACGTAATTGATATTGTTGTCATTGCCGTTGTTGCTGTAATAGCAATCCTTATTATCAGAGACGTGATTAAAAAGCGTAAGGCTGGAGTAACAAGCTGTGGCTGTGGAAGCGGTTGTAGTGGTTGCTCAGGTTGTGGGGCTGAGCCTCATACACACGAAGAAGAATAAATCGCTCAAGTGATATATAGTCATATAGTTTAATAAGGGGGCGTGTGACATGATTAAGACTACTGTCAAGATTGATGGCATGCAGTGCAACATGTGTGAGACGCATGTAAAAGATCTGATTAGAAAACACTTTGATGTTAAGAAGATAAAGGCTTCTCATGTAAATGGCGAATGCGTTATAGTGTCACCTGATGAGATTCCGAGAAGCGAGCTTACGCATGAGCTCGGCCAAATGGGTTATAAGGTTACGGACATTGAGTCTGAACCTTATGTCAAGAAGGGGCTGTTTGGTTTTTAGTTAATTCACCATAGTAGTAGAAAATCTATGCGCTGATACGACTAACTTTTAAAATTATAAATAGTTCTAAAATATGAAGATGAGATGCTTAGGGATATCTTTGCATCTCATTTTTATTTAAATAATATATATTTATTTAATAATCTAAAACACCTTGACAACTGATATTAAAATGATATCATCATCGTATAAAGCAAGCAATTCCAATATTTAGACACAAGGAGGTCGCTATAATGACAGAGAAGCTTTTAACCAACAAGAAGCATGGAATACTAATGTTGATTTTACTGCTATCACTCTATATAGCAGCTGCTATCGGTATCGTTAAGGGTGGAGCAAGTGACAATTTAGTTCTGATGGGAATATGTGCAGCATACCTAGTTGTAGGACTTATCCTATTTGCAGGACTTAAAACTTTGAAGCCGCAAGAAGCCTTAGTGCTAACACTGTTCGGAGAATACTACGGAACACTTAAGGGTGAAGGATTCTACTATGTAAATCCATTCTGCACAGCTATTAACCCTGCAGCGAATACTAGACTAGGACAATCTGGTGATATAAAGGGCAAAGGACCTGCTGCGTCGGGTAACGTAGATAGCGACTCTGTTTCTGGTAAGAGGATATCTCTCAAGATCATGACACTTAGCAACTCTGTGCAGAAGATTAACGATGCGCTAGGAAATCCTATCGAGATAGGAATCGCTGTTATGTGGAGAGTGACAGATACTACAAAGGCAGTATTTAACGTAGATAATTACAAAGAATATCTCTCCCTGCAGAGTGACTCTGCACTAAGAAATGTGGTAAGATTATACCCATATGATGCCGCTCCAAACATAGATACTACTGGTGATGGCATGGCCGACGAGGGTTCGCTACGCGGATCCAGCGATGTAGTTGCTGAGCGTATCAAGGAAGATATCCAGAAGAGGGTTGCAGAAGCTGGCATCGAAGTAATTGAAGCGCGCATCACGTATCTAGCTTATGCACAAGAAATCGCAGCGGTAATGTTACAGAGACAGCAGGCAAGTGCCGTAGTTGATGCGAGGGCGATGATAGTAGATGGTGCAGTTGGCATGGTTAAGCTTGCCCTTGAGAAACTAAACGAAGATGAAATAGTTGAGCTCGACGAAGAACGTAAGGCGGCAATGGTTTCCAACCTCATGGTTGTGCTATGTGGAAGCCATGATGTGCATCCAATCGTTAACTCTGGATCATTGTACTAATTAAGTACAGTGATAAAATGATTTTTATGCAGATATTGCAGATTATTATGCGGTAATGTATTAAAATTATATAAGGACTAGTAAAAGAAGGGGCATATACAGAGCTCATGGCAAACAAAAAGCAAATTCCATTAAGAATATCTGATAAGCTGTTCCAAGACATCCAGGCCTGGGCAGAGGATGATTTCCGCTCTGTTAATGGGCAGATTGAGTATCTGCTCTCGGAGTGTGTCCGTCAGAGGCGTAAGAACGGAAAGTATGTTGGCGAGGAGATAGATAAGCCTCTAGATATTGAGATAGAGTAATTTAAAGGCGATTGGATTTTGGTCCAACCGCCTTTACGTATGTACTTTATGTTTATCCTAAGCAAGTAACGATGAGTAAGAGCTCACGAGTGTATAGCCTAGCTTAGTACTTCGTGTACTTCCAACCAGCGAACTGACCAGTTCCCATTAGGGCATCTGCGTCCTCGTCATAGTTAAATACCCAGTCATAAGGCTTGTAGTTTTCATCGATTGTGTTTTTAAGAATATGAACTGTTACAGTCGTGTTGTCTAGCTCCCATTTTCCTGTCAGATAACCATGTGAACCATTCATATCTATTGGCATGATGAAGTTGCCATCTGAACTTAGCTTAAATGGATACTCGTTAGATCCTGCAACTGTCCATCTCGCAGTAATCTTAACTTTGCGAGCTTCTTCCTCTTCGTGCTGCTTTACAGTTTTGAACTTTAGTATCTGCTCTTCGATATCGAGGTATCTTGCCTTGAGTTCCTCCTTGGAGGAATCTTCCTTTGCTCCTAATTTGAACTTATGGATTAACTCCTTGGCAGCAGCCTTGTCATCGTCGCTGTATATATCTTTATGATACTTCTCAAGCTTCTTAGCCAGAGATTTGATTAATTCAGGTTTAGTTTTTACTTTCGAAACTGCCTTATTAAACTTATTGACGGTCTTTATTAAATCATGCTTTAAAATCTGCTGCTTGAGCTTATCCTTATACTCAGCTTTGATATCATTAACGGTACTCGCATCTTCCTTAAAATATTCAGATGTACTCATCTTGCTTATGGTATCGAGAGCCTTCGCACGCATCCTATCTACAGAAGGCGTGTAATTCATCAATCCGAATAGGATTGCTACTGAGCAAAGTGATACAATAATGTAATTGATTATGGATTTGCGATTAAAAAGTCTTGCGTATAATCGTTTCCATATCGAGCTTGTCGAACTCATTTGTTATCTCCCTAAAAGCTAAATTATGTATATATTATCAATATATCCAGATGAAATAATCTTATCTGAAATACTACCTTTTGTAAACGAACAAATTGGGATATTATAAACATAGGTATGATATAAACGATTCGTATGATTATTCGGAATAGTGACTAATCTCGATAATGTTTTGGAGAAAAGAGAGGGTATGAAATGGCTCATCCTATTTATTTGAAGAAATCCGATTGCAAAAATTGCTATAAGTGCATCCGTCACTGTCCTGTGCAGTCGATTAGGTTCTCTGGCAATCTAGCGCACGTAATCGCAGATGAATGCATGCTGTGTGGTCAGTGCTACGTAGTCTGTCCTCAGGATGCACAGAAGATTCTTAGCGATGTCGAGAGAGTGGAGATGCTTCTAGATGGAGATGCGCCTGTGTACCTAAGTGTGGATCCATCTTTTGTTGCTTACTATGCTGGAACTGGCATTGAGAAGTTCTCGGAAACGGCACAGGCGCTTGGGTTTGTAGCAGCTGAAGAAGCAGCGAAGTTTGGTGTGGTCGTAAAGCGTGAGTATGAGGCAGTAATAGAAAATGAACGTGAAAGCGTGGTAATTTCCTCGTGCTGTCCTTCGGTAAATCTCATGATTCAGAAGCACTACCCAGACCTTATCAAACATCTATCCGATGCGATGTCATACGTGCAGATCCACAGTGCAGATATTAAGTCTCGTGATGAGGATGCTAAGGTGGTATTTATCGGACCTTGCATCGCACGTAAAGATGAAGCCAATCGTCAGGGGTCAACATTCGATGCGGTACTTACTTTCGAGGAGTTCGATGAGCTGCTAAGGGATAAGCAGGTTGAAATGAGCGAGGGTATGGACGAGTGCGCAGAGTCCAAGGAAAGGCTATTTGCAGCGAGCGGTGGTATCTCCAAGTGCATGAAGAGCGATGAGCATGGCTATGCATATCTATCGGTAGACGGGGCAAATAAATGCATCGACGTACTCGAAGACATCAAGAACGGTGAAATTGAAAAATGTTTCATCGAGCTATGGGCTTGCGCGGGTGGCTGCGTGGGTGGTCCATCGTTCGAGAAGTATCACAATACACCGGTTAGAAATTATAAGACTATTAGCGCTTATGCGGGCGATGAGCACTTTGATGTGGAGCAGCCAGAGCTGACAGCGATAACTAGAAATTTTGAGATAATGCAAGGCATGAAGGTGATGCCTAATGAACACAAGATTAGAGAGATCATGCTGCAGATGGGCAAGAGCAAACCGGCAGATGAGCTCAATTGTGGTATGTGCGGATATGAAACTTGCAGGGAGAAGGCAATTGCCGTGTACCAGAACAAAGCGGAGATTAAGGTGTGCCAGCCACTTCTGACAAAGAAGTCAGAGAATTTCTCGGATATCATCTTCGACAACACCCCTAATGGGCTGCTTGTGCTTAACGAGCGCCTAGAGATTCAGGAGATAAACCCTGCTGCTTGTAAGATTATGAATATCAGAAGAGCGCAGGATGTGCTTGGTGCACAGATTGTTACACTGCTCGAGCCAAAGCCATTTATGGATGTGCTCCAGAGCAAGAAGAGTTCGTTCCAATGCGCATATCTAGCCGAATATGACAGGTATGTGGAACAGAGCATTTTGTATGATAACAACTATCATATGCTATTCTGTCTGATCGAAGATGTGACGGATGAGGCAAATGAGAGAGCCAAGAAGGCTAAGATAAGACAACAGACCACTGCAATCGCTGACCAGATGGTCGATAAGCAGATGCGAATAGTTCAGGAAATCGCTTCACTGCTCGGTGAGACGACTGCCGAGACTAAGATTGCACTCACTAAGCTGAAGGATACGATGGAGGATTAGTATGAACGATCTCAGTATAGATATCGGTTACAAGAGTATTAATCACTTCGGTGAACCGCTATGCGGTGATACTGTTGCAGTTGCACAGCAGGCAAACGGCGATAAGATTGTAGTTCTCGCCGATGGTCTTCGAAGCGGAGTAAAGGCGAGTATCCTGTCGACACTGACTTCAAAGATCATTTCCACGATGATGGCAGAAGGTATGCCACTAGAGGAATGTGTACACACGATAGCCGCTACACTTCCGATAAGTTCCGAGTATGACGTTGCTTATTCAACTTTTACGATTATGCATATCAAGGATAACGAAGAGCTTGAGCTTATTCAGTATGAGAATCCAAGGGTGATTCTCATCAGAGATTTTGCTGCGACTGATTACGAGATGGTCGAGCATGTAATCGATGGCAAGAAAATATATCGTTCAGAGATTAAGTTACAAGAAGACGACATATTCATCGCCATGAGTGATGGCTGTCCAGGTGCAAACTCGGAACTTTCCTACAACAAAGAGTGGACGGAGGCGGACATAGCTTCATTTATGGAAACTATTGCGCCTGTTGGATATCCGGCCAAGACGCTGGCGACTATCCTCGTCGAGGAGTGCAATAAGCTATATAAAGGAAAGCCGATTGACGATGCGACAGCTTGTATCCTGAGAGTTATAAAGCGTGCACAGGTGAACCTATTGTTCGGTCCACCGGCAAACCGTGAAGACTGCGACCGCATGATGTCGCTTTTTTTCTCAAAGGCGGGAAAGCATATCATCTGCGGAGGTACGACAGCTTCAATCGCAGCTGACTACCTGGGTAAGCCAATCAAAACTAACAGGGTGAATCCAAGCCTTGGAGGACCTCCTATGTCAGAAATCGAGGGAGTAGAGCTTGTAACCGAAGGAATTGTTACAATCGATCACGTAGTAAAGAATGCTCGTGATTACCTTGCAAATGACGAAGGCTTCGCAGAGTGGAGTGTCTCGCATGATGCGGCTTCCCTCGTTAGCCGTACACTGTTTGAAGAGGCAACAGATATCAATTTCTTTGTCGGAAGAGCTGTAAACCCTGCCCATCAGGAGGCGGATATGCCACTCAATTTCAGCGTTAAGATGAATATGATAGAGGAGCTTTCTGCTTCCCTAGAGAAGATGGGGAAGCGCGTAAAGGTGAGCTATTTCTAGCAGCAAGAACTATGTATTAAATAAACTATATATATAACATATCACAGCTAGAGCATCAAAATGATAATGTGTGATAATTAAAGCATCTCTAAGAACTTGATATTTTAAGTTCCCCGCGAAAGGAAGTAATAGTGTGAGTGCAAGTTTTTACTTAGACCCAGCAGAAATCAA
>NZ_CALHTQ010000050.1 GCF_938039775.1 uncultured Mogibacterium sp.
CAATTATCTGACCGCCCTTGACCTTGATAATATCTGCAAAATTAATGCTCTTAACCGCATCCGCCATTCGTTCTGTAACAGCATAGTCGAGGTTCGTCGTAATCGCCTCATACTCATCTTCAGAAGATGAAAACGCTCTGAGACCATTGTCGATGTCTAACTTAAGAATGTTTATAACACGTGCGACAACAGCGTTCTCGGCTTCGCTATCAAGTGCTTTGCTCTCGATATCTTTGCTCGTGACGAGATGATTCGAGATAACATCTCCAACGGACTTTGCAAGCCTAGATTTCCCCTTAGGTATAGCTCCAGGTGTCAGCGGAACCTTGTGGCCAAAGATGTATTTCTCATGGCGCGGTCTAAAAAGCATCTTGACCGCAATATAATTAGTACAATATCCTATAAGTGCTCCGATTAAAGGGGCAGCGATATATTTAAACATCATTAAAACCTCCAGTGTATACGAACGAAATTATATCACTAACTGGACGTTATTTGCATAATAATGTAAGATATTTCAGTGATTTATTGTAATATCTATTGATGATTTGTTTTGATAATTTTCGATACGAAAACATGGGGGTTCGAGTCCCTGCGAGTATATGATTAATCAATTTTCAAGAAGTGAATTAATATATGGAAAAGACGCACTCGCGACCCTGAAAGGCTGCCGAGTTGCGGTGTTTGGCGTTGGTGGTGTCGGTGGTTACGTGGTGGAAGCGCTCGCTAGAGCTGGTGTTGGTGCTCTCGATATCATCGATAACGACGATGTCAGCCTGACAAATATAAACAGGCAGATAATAGCCTCTCATGATACTATCGGCGAAAGCAAGGTAGCAGTGTGTGAGGCTCGAATTAAAATTCTGAATCCCGACTGTAAAGTACGTGGACACCAGATGTTCTATTTGCCGGAGACCGCGGAGCATTTTGACTTCACCGAGTACGACTACGTTGTAGATGCGGTAGATACTGTTTCAGCAAAGCTCGACATCATAGAAAGGTGCAAAAGCGTGGGAGTTCCGATAATTTCCTGTATGGGGTGCGGAAATCGCATAGATCCCACAAAGCTAGCGATTATGGACATCGCCAAGACATCTATGGACCCGCTAGCCCAGGTTATACGAAAGGGTCTCAAGGATAGACATATCAAGGGGGTAAAGGTTCTGTGCTCCAGCGAGGAGCCTATCGTGCCGATTATTCCTGAGGGTGAAGCAGCCGAAGATAAAGGAACTGCCGGCAGAGTAGCGCCTGGGTCAACGCCTTTTGTCCCTGCTGCTGCAGGACTTGTAATAGCTAGCGAAGTCGTGAAAGAACTCACGGGCTTTGATTCACAAAAACGAACAAAAGGTGGCCGCTAGGTCCACCTTTCTTACGTTTAATTTTAATTGCTAACCACCTAAATTACTTCTGGCAACTAGGACAATACACACTGCTCCTGCCTGCAATCACAGCTCTCTCAAGCTTGCTTCCGCACCCAGGACATTCCTCTCCAGCGTGGTTATATACCTTCAGAAACGGAGTATTTCTATAGTCCGTCCCTTTTCCTGCCAGATAGTCCTCTTCAGAAATCTGGTTCTTGTCTATCATGAAATCCATCATCTTCGGAATCTCACTGGCAAGAGCCTGCCACTCAACATCGGTAAGCGAATTACAAGCTCTAGTCGGAACAATTCCGCAGCGGTATAGGATTTCGTCGGTGTAGATATTTCCAAGGCCTGCGATAACGCTTTGGTCGAGGAGCCCCGTCTTGATAGCTGATTTTCTTCGCTGCAGATGCTCCTTCAGATACTCTCCAGTAAGAGTTGCGTCTGTCGCCTCTGCTCCAAGCTGCCCGATGCCTGTTTCTCTAAATTCGGCACCCGCCGTTATGGCCCACATGCCACCAAACTGCCTTTGGTCGATATAACGGAGCTCCTTCTCGACACCATTTTCATCTCTGAGCTTAAAAACGATATGTGTATGCTTCAAGTCCTCATAATCTGGTGGTGTAACGAGCAGAACACCCGTCATACGGTAATGAACTACAAGTTTAAGTTCCTCTGGCGCACCTTCGTGCTTCGGCACAATCATGTTGAAAATTAGAAATTTGCCGCGTCGGAGCGTGGTATTGAACTTACTGCCAATTACAAGCTTCTTGAACTCTTCGGGGCTGTAATTCTTGATGCTCTTTGCTAGCCTCACCTCGACATCTTCAATTGTGCAGCCGTTTAGCTGTGGCGCGAGAACCCTTCTCGCAGTTTCAACCTCTACTAGTTCGGGCATCCTTTCCTCCTTGACTACCTCAGGCTATAAGTGCTCACCTATGCTCAAAAACTAGCTGCTGTATGTGCATAGATTAACTGAGCGCATAAATCGAATAATTTCTCTATCTTCACATATAATAAAATAGTCGGTGCCAATCAGCAATCCGCCTCATGCACCAACTAGTTTTATTTATATCTCACGTCTTCCTTCCATCGCCTTGAGCAGAGTCACTTCGTCGGCATACTCGAGGTCTCCTCCTACAGGAATTCCGTGTGCGATTCTCGTCACCTTGATTCCAGACGGCTTTAGCAGCCTAGCGATATACATAGCGGTTGCTTCTCCCTCGATATTAGGATTAGTAGCCACGATTATTTCGTCTATCTCTTCGTGCTGCTGGAGCCTTGTGATTAGGGATTTGAGATTTATCTCGTTAGGTCCGATTCCCTCTACAGGCGAAATAGCACCGTGAAGTACATGGTACAGCCCTTTAAATTCCCTGATTCGCTCCATAGCTATCACATCCTGCGGTGTCTCGACTACGCAGACCTTGGTCCTGTTTCGTGATTCATCACTACAAATCTCGCATGGATCGGTATCTGTCAGATTGCCGCACACCGAGCAGTAGTGAAGGCTTCTCTTTGCATTCACGATTGAATTTGCAAGAGAAGTTGCCTCGCTCTCCTCTAGTGCTAGAATGTGGAATGCTAAACGCTGTGCAGTCTTGCCTCCAATTCCTGGCAGCTTAGACAGCTCATTTATTAACTTGTTCAGTGGCTTTGGATACTGCCTCATCTGAACGCCTTTCTACATTCCAAACCCAGGGATGTTAAGTCCACCTGTGACTTTGCCCATCTCGTTCTCAGCGATTGCATCGATCTGGCGCATACCCTCGTTTACAGCCGCCATGATGAGATCCTGAAGCATTTCTACATCATCTGGATCAACAACGTCTCTATCGATTACGAGCTTTGTAATCTCCTTGTTGCCGTTTACAGTTACCTCAACCGCACCGCCACCCGCAGTTGCAGTTGTCTCCTGCTCAGCGATTGAAGCCTGTGCAGCCTCCATATCGCGCTGCATAGCCTGAAGCTGCTTCATCTGCTGCTGCATGTTACCAGCGCCACCGCCAACCTTCTTTTTCTTACCTGCTCTCATACCTTTGCCCATGATTTTCTCCTCCAATATGTGCTATTTAATGTCTATCTTATCTACGCCAAAAAAGTCAGCCACATCCCTCGCCACTTCTTCGGCTATCTCGTCTTTTTCTTCTGCCGCCTCGATTAGCTCATCATCGAATCTTGGAAGGCTTGGTTCATCCGCCTGGCTAAGAGTCCGTGCATCTGCAGGATTATACTCTACCACTCGCAGAGTAATATAGAACTTATCTCCATATAAAGCCTTAGTTATCCTGTTCAGTTCATTTAGAGCATCATCAGCCATAAGACTCTTAGTCTTCTTGACTTCCACAGTTAGCTCGTTACCATGCAAATCGACTAGCCTCGTGTATTTCGCAACCATCGCCATGAACATGGCATCCACTCTCGCCATCTGGTCACAGATTCTGTCCCACATATCATCGAGGTTTTGATTAGCTTCAAATTCCACGATATGCCTATCTGGTGGTGCTCCCTCGAGTGGGTTGAATTTCTGTTCGAATAGAGGCTGCGGTTCCTCGATTGTTTGCGCTCTCTGAATGCTAGAATTTGCCTGAGGCTGAGCTTGCGGCTCACCGGTATCAGCAGCTTGTGGCTCCACCTTCTGAGTGACCCTTTGCGATAATTCCGTGCTTCCTGCTGCTGGTCTCTTCATCTCTCGTGCTTCACTCGGCTCTGGTACAGTTCCTGACTGCGGCCTTGTATTCCTTGTGCTTATCGAAATATTTGAGTTTATCCGAGCTGGCTCTGCCTTGACCTCAGTTCCCTCGCCTACAATTAGTTTAATCACAGATGTCTCCAGCAAAATCCTCGGCATAGTCGAAAACTTCGCCTTATTGACGGTGTCCGAAAGCAAGCGAATGCCATAGTTTATCGCTTCATCGCTAAGTGCTTTTGCCTGAGTGGCGATTCTCGCAGTGTTCTCACTAGAAGCATTTACAAGCTCTGACGGATCCTGCACGTACTTGCAAATCATCAGATTTCTATAATGCAGTAGCCAATCCGCAAGCAGCTGCTTGGCATCCTTGCCCATCCTAACCATGGCATCTATATCAGATAGCGCAGTTCCCGCATCACCAGTTCTAATCGCATCAGTGAGCTGTAGGTAAAAGTCATCTCCCGCGCCACCCGTGTACT
This sequence comes from uncultured Mogibacterium sp., assembly GCF_938039775.1. Next base: position 4,536 of record NZ_CALHTQ010000050.1, read on the forward strand.
CCAGAACCAGCTCTCTGGTTATCAGCTCATCACCTGCATTGATACACTGCTCGAGCAGGCTGAGCGCATCTCTCACAGAACCATCTGCCTTCCGAGCAATTACTGCTAAGGCATCCTCTGCTATGTTGATTGACTTCTTCTGGCAAATCCTTCTCATGCCGTCTAGCAGATCATTTTCCGATACATGCCTGAAGTTAAGCGTTAGACACCTTGATTTTATCGTCGCTTTAATCTTCTCCGGGTTGGTTGTCGCCAGTATGAATATTACGTGTGCTGGCGGCTCCTCAAGTGTCTTGAGAAACGCATTCTCCGCCGAATCGGTGAGCATGTGCGCCTCGTCTATGATGTAGACCTTGTACTTTCCAACGGTTGGTGGATATTGTACAGACTCAGTAATCTGCCTCAGGCTCTCAACACCATTGTTGGATGCTGCGTCCAGCTCTACTACGTCGAGAAATCTCCCCTCTGTAATCGCCCTACAATTAGCGCACTCACCACACGGTAGGTCTACGCCGGGATCGCTGCAGGTGCAGTTAACAGCTTTTGCAAGAATCCTCGCAGTCGTCGTCTTACCTGTACCGCGAGTTCCCGCAAACAGATACGACTGACTCACAGTGCCTTTCTTAATCTGGTTGCGAAGTATCTTCACAATATGCTTCTGTCCAATTATCTCTTCAAAGCGTTCAGGCCTCTCGGACCTATACAGTGCCAGATGCATATCGTTACCTCCTTCTCGATAGTTGGGTCCCCCCTGGTTTGGGTCCAAATAGAAATTTAGCTCTTAGACACCTTGCGGCCGGTAGGAGGCGAATCTGCGGCACATGAGATGTCCCGCTTAATGATGCTTCCTCTCGGACCTGACATGGTTCACAGTATCCCATTGCGCAGGACCCCCTACAAACCGCAAGCTGCCTAAGAGCACCTAAATATTATATTATCTATATTAACTAGTGTCAATCAATCATGGGTTGGAATTGTCTATTTTGAAATGAATTTGAAGGTTAATTTGTAAACAAATTATCCTTTAATTTAGCTCATATAGAACTTTGCCTGAGTTGTTGATGTATGTACCCTTTAGAGATCCATTATCAGCAGCATCTTCGTATGAATCGCCATCCCATTCTTCTATGAGCAGGTTATTACCTATTGCTGCAGATACCTTTATATTCTCTCTTCTACTCGCATATATTTCTCGTCTATTACCTGTTTGGGTGTCATACATTATAACTTTTGTTTTGTCAGCTGATAAATAGTATATCTTGCTTTTTTCCATAACAGTGTTACTTGAAAAATCAATTCTTTGAGTTTTATCGACTACAATTTTTGTTTTCCATTCATCATCCTTTTTTTCTGCTTTGCACAATGAATGCCCATCATTACCGAGAAACCAAATGTTACCTTGAGTCATTCCTAAGACACCTGCGGTATCTTTTGCTGGTCCTTTGAAGTCGCCTATATAAATTCCATAGGTTAAACAAGACAATCCATAATACATCTTCATCTTGTTTATTTTTACCTCTAGCAACGACTTATTCGTGGCAAATAACACAGTTTTATTCTGATCATTAATTCCAACAAAGTATGTAAAATTATCGAAACATACTTCACTCACCTTGTTGTTTTTAAGTGAAACTTTATCTAGGTGATCTTCTACGCGTGAAAAATACAAATCATCATCTATAACCATATGAAGCACTCCACAATCATTTTTTATAAGCTTTTCGTTTTTGCCATCAAAGTCACATGTATATACATCAACTTCAGGCTTGTTGTTATTTAACCCAGCAGAAGAATCTTCATCTACTGTAATTGTTTTAAAGTGACTACCAATATAATCACCTTTAACTCTTGTATAAACAATTGAGTTGTTATATAAAAATAACCCTGAAGTTAAATAGTTCCCTATATTATACTTAATCAGCTTACTTTCCCCGGTTTTCTTATCTATCCGAAACAATGCGCCATCATCACTTAAACGCTTACTGTAAAATATATACTTTTCATTTTCTGCAATTGAGTATGCGCCTTCTTGACTATTATTCAACCCCGCACTGACACTGTTACCTAATTTTTGTGGTACGTAATCATCTCTCCATATCCTCACAGCCATTACAGTAAGCATTGTCACTATGATAAGTGCCGCTACAAGCACATACTTCGCTCTTCTTTTCTTTTTCCCCATTTTAATCCCCTGTTAGCCTAAATTATAAAGTAGCTTACCAGATTTATTTATATAGCAATAATCTATGTCGCCCTCATGCATAGCATCATCACGACTTTTGTCCGTCATCCACTTTTCAATGAGTATATTATCACCTATTGCAGCATCTACTTTTATATGTGCTCCCGACTCCCCATAGATTTCCTTTTTATTACCTGTATTAATGTCATACATGATAATTTTCGATTCATCTGAACTTACATAGTAGATCTTATCTTTTTCCAGAATAGCATTATCGTTAAAATGAATTCCTTCGGACATATTAACAACAACTTTAGTTAGCCACTTACCATTCTTTTTTTCCGCCTTGCATATTGATTTTCCGTAATCACCGAAGAACCAGATAACGCCATTATATACTCCTAAAATTCCATGACTATTTTTTGCTTCACCAGACCATCCACCTGCGTGCATTTTTTTACTTTGACGAATTAGAAGTGTATTTATACCGCGATTGTTGAGTTCCACCTCAACAATATAAAATAAATCTGTATCAAAGTAACACTCATTGCTTCGCCCATTAATTCCAACAAACCTATAGCATGGTTGAGAACTGACATATCTTGTACTTCCGCTTATCAATGAAACACGTGATACAGATCCGTTTCCATTAGCATAATATAGATAATCATCTATAACCATGTGAGGCATACCGCATTTCTTTTTTATTACCTTTTCATTTTTCCCATTAAAATCACACGAGTAAACATCGTATTCTCCCCAGCTATATCTTAGTCTTTTCGCTTTTGTATAAATAATAGAATTTTTATATATAAAGAGGCATCCAGATGTATCGTCAGCAGCTTCAGTTATTAAAAGCTTCTTTTCACCTGTTTTTTTATCTATACGAACGAGTGGATATTCCCCAGTTGTTTTATCAATATAAAATAAATATCTTTGAGTTTCAGCAATCGAATACCCGTCTTTATCTGCACGATTATTAATGCCTGCGCTTACACTATTGCCCAATTTTTGTGGCACATAGTTATCTCGTGAAATCCAAACAGATAAAATGATTATGCTTGCTGCCACAACAGAGAGCACTAATGCTGCTATTTTTAATAACTTCTTAGTTTTTACCATTTCTTTTGCCTTTGTTAATCTAGCTCGTATAGAACTTTTCCTGAGTTGTTGATGTAGTAGTGCTTATTATTATTGTTGTCAATCGGTTCTCCGTTTGCATCCACATCCCATTCCTTGATAACAAGATTATCTCCAGAGGCACTATATACCCCATAACACTTCCCATACTTCTTGTATATGGTGTTATCTTTTTCTGTACGTGTATCGTACATGTGAATCTCTGCTTTATCTGATGATGTGTAATAAATTTTTCCCTTTTCAAAAGCAACACCAAAATCAAATTTTATATATGGGCTATTTATAACTTTAGTAGTTACCCACTCACCGTTCTTTTTCACAGCCTTACATATCTCTCTATTACCATTTTGCGCATTTATACCATAAAACCAAATATTACCTTGGTCTATACCTATAACTTTAGCATATGTATAGTTGTGATCTAGAATACTCTCATCTATATCATGTTTTGGTGAGTCAAGGAATGAAAACTCTTTTATAGAGCTTTTTAAAAATATTGCTAATCTCCTACTTTTTATTTTTATCCCTACAAAGTTATAATCATTAGTAAAACTATCAAAATATATCTCACCCTTTTCTGAATTTATCCCTAAATATTCGTTGCACAAATATTTATTTACTACCTGTTTGTTCCTTTCCGATTATTAATGACACTCTCGACAAGCCCCCCTTATCATTAGGAACGTAGAGCCAATCATCAATCACCATGTGAGGACTATTGCATTTCTTTTTTATAAGTCTTTTGTTTTTACCCTCAAAGTTACATGAGTAGACATCATAGTAACCTTTACCTTTTGCTTTTGTATATATAATTGATTTTTTATGCACAAATAAAACAGAGCTGTCTCTATCACCTACGTTATTCTCAATCAGCTTTTTTTCACCAGTATGTTTATTAATGCAGTATAGTGGCAAATCATTGTTAATTTGATTCACATAGAAGATATACTTATCATTTTCTGCAATAGAACACGAGCTACCATATCGATTATTTAGAGCGGCACTTACGCTGTTGCCGAGCTTTTGGGGTACATAGTTGTCTCGTGAAATCCAAACAGATAAAATGATTATGCTTGCTGCCACAACAGAGAGCA
>NZ_CALHTQ010000051.1 GCF_938039775.1 uncultured Mogibacterium sp.
AAGATGGAAATCCTATTAAGTCAGTAAACCTATCTACTATAAAGTCTGGAAAAGTTATCTCGTTGTACGTAACAAACGACAAAACTACGGCTGAAACATTGGAGAAAATTAAGTAAGCGGAAACCACTTGTTTTGAGAATATATAATTTTAATAGTTTTTAATATATAGGATTGAGGTAAATAAATGGATTATATCGAGTACTTAGAAAAGTCAAATAGAGAAATGATTGAGGAGCTTGCTAAGCAGGTGAAAATTGACAGTGTAAAGTCGGATCCAGTAAGAACACCTGATGGTGAGTTGTATCCGTTTGGAAAGGGTGTTCAGGAGTCGCTCGTAGAGCTTCTTAAACTCGGTGAGAGCATGGGATTTGAGGTTCGCAACTATGACAATTACGTTGGAGAAATCGTATTCCCTGGTGAGCCAGGTGAAGAGTCATTCGGTATTGTAGGACATCTCGATGTAGTTCCTGTATCTGATGACTGGAAATATGGTCCATTTAATCCAGTGATTGAAGATGGTTTCATGTATGGCCGTGGAACAGCTGATGACAAGGGACCTGTTATTGCTGCACTCTTTGCTATGAAGGCTATTAAAGATGCAGGTATCACGCCAAAGAAGACTATAAAACTAATTGCTGGTCTCGATGAGGAGACAGGCAAAGAAAGTGCTATCCACTATAGAGAAGTTGCCCAAATGCCTAATTTTGGTATTACTCCAGATGCAGACTTTCCTGTCATAAACGGTGAGAAAGGAATCTTAATCTTCGATATCGCACAGAAGCTCAAGAAGCATACTGTTAAGGAAGGACTTGCATTAAACAAGGTCCTGGGCGGACTAGCGGCAAATGCAGTTCCTGCACATGCTAGAGCAGTTATCGCTTCTGATGACAAGGCGAGATATGATGAGATTATTAATCTCGTTAAGTCGTACAGAGAAGAGAGTGGATACGATGTCACAGCCAAGAAGATGGGAACATCACTAGCTATTGAGGCTCATGGAGTTGCTGCGCACGGTTCAGTTCCGCACAAGGGACTCAACGCTATAAGCATACTCATGCAGTTACTGGGCAAATTAGAATTTGCAGGAGAAGAGGTAACTGAGTTCATTGATTTCTATAACGAACACATCGGGTTTGATCTGCATGGAGAGAGGCTAGAATGCCAGTTTGAGGATGCTCCTTCGGGTAAGGTGATTGTAAATGTTGGAACTATTGAGATTAACGATGAAATCGCTACGATGAAGCTCAATATCAGAGTTCCAGTAACCTTTGAGAATTCAGACGTTCTAAGTGGTATTGAGAGTGTGCTCGGACCTAATCAGGGCATTGTAAAAGGCACCGACGAGAAAGCGATATATGTCGATCCAGAGGATGACTTTGTAAAGACTCTCATGGAGGCATATAGAGATTTTTCTGGAGACATGGATAGTGAACCAGTTGTAATCGGTGGCGGAACTTATGCTAAGCACTTCGATGGAGTATTAGCCTTTGGCGGGCTGTTTCCATGGGAAGATGACTGTATGCACATGAACGACGAAAGAATATCTCTCGATTCATATAGCAAGATGGCGAAGATATATGCTTCTACATTGTATAAGCTTTGCTGTAAGTAGGTGCAGGACGAAAAATGAGTGTTCAAGAACAGATTATTTATATAAATAATGAGCAGGATACTGAAGCGTTTGGAATGGAACTGGCTTCTACCCTAGAACCAGGAGATATAGTGGCTCTTATCGGAGATCTTGGAACTGGCAAGACGACTTTGACGAAGTATATAGCCAAGGGACTGGGAGTCACTGAGAATATTGATAGTCCAACCTTCAATATTGTTAAGGAACACAAGAGCGGTAGATTACCGCTCTTCCATTTTGATGTATATAGATTGTCTAGCGGTGATGAACTAATGGATATTGGAGCCGAAGAGTATTTCTATTCTAATGGCGTATGCATAATCGAGTGGGCAGATATAGTGGCTGATATCGTACCTGATAATGCAAAAGTTATATTAATAGAGTATGGCGACAAGCAAGGGGAGCGAATTTATAGATGTATATTCTAAGCATTGAGACTACAGGGAAATATGGTTCGGCTGCGCTTATAGATGGAGACGGTAAACTCGTATCAAAAAAATCTCACGAGGAGATGAATCATCTTAGGGACATCATCTTCCTTGCTGATGAATGCCTTAAGTCTGAAGGGTTAAGACCCTCATCTCTAGGTGCGGTTGCAGCTTCTGTTGGACCAGGCTCTTTTACAGGTATAAGAATTGGTGTATCAACTGCAAGAGGTCTTGCAGAGATGCTTCACATACCTTGTATTGCGGTATCATCTCTAGAAGGAATGGCGATGCTTGCAGATGAACATGTTAACGAAAAAGTAAGATTCTTTGCGACAATCATCAATGCGAGAAGAGGGCAGCTCTACGGTGCTCTCTATGAAAGAACAAATGCAGGATATAAAGCGGTTCTAAGTGAAAAGCAGTACATGATAGATACGTTTATGGAGGCGCTTCAGAGGCTTGATATAATGGATTCTGAGGTCGTTTTTGTTGGAGATGGAATAGATGCCTATGAGTCTGAAATTACTAGCTCTGGCGCGTATTTATTAGCAGATGTAGAGTGGAGGTATCAAGATGCAGCCTCAGTTGCGAAGCTTGCACTTCAGAAGCATGAGAGAGGGGAAACGGTGTCTTACGATGGACTTATCCCTAACTATATGAGGAAGAGCGAAGCTGAGATGAGGCTTGAATCCGGCACACTTAGCAGCAAGATAGGAAAGCTCAGGTGATTATGAAAGTGAATGAGCCGAAGCCAGACGTTAGCATTAGACTAGCTGAGGCCAGAGACCTGGATAACATATATGAGCTGGATGTAGCGACATTTGCACTGCCGTGGAGTAGAGAAGCGCTTAGCTACGATATCATAGAAAATGATAATGCATTCGTGCTTGTAGCTGAGTATGAAGGTGCATTTGCGGGATATGCAGATATATGGACAGTACTAGATGAAGCTGATCTCAATATCATAGCTGTAAATACAGACTTCAGGAGGAAGGGAATCGGTGAAGCGATTGTAACGGCGATAACGGAACTACTAGCTGAAAGCGGTGTTTCGATTATCAATCTTGAGGTGAGAGTAAGCAATGCTCCAGCGATTGGGCTTTACAAAAAATACGGATTTAAGGAGTGCGGCGTGCGCCCAGGGTATTATCTGGATAATGGCGAAGACGCACTGATTATGAAGAGGGAGACAGGTGATTATGCATCAGAATAAGCATATTACACTGGGAATAGAGTCGAGCTGTGATGAGACGGCGGTTGGCATAGTAGCGGATGGACGTGAGGTGCTGGCAAATGTAATTTCATCACAGATTGATATACATACGAAATTTGGCGGTGTTGTACCCGAAATCGCTTCGAGGCGACACCTTGAGAATATCAATGGAGTAATCGAGCAGGCGCTCGGTGAGGCTGGGATCACTATAGATGATGTTGATCTCATCGGAGTAACTTATGGCCCGGGACTAGTCGGTGCTCTTCTCGTCGGTGTGGCTACTGCAAAGGCCATGGCGTGGGCACGAGATATTCCACTAGTAGGTGTTAATCACATGCATGGGCATATCGCATCAAATTATCTAGAGTATAAGAATCTTGAGCCACCGTTCATCGGACTAGTAGTTTCTGGCGGACACACTAATATCGTCAAGGTTGATGATTACAACGAGTGTAAGATACTCGGTGCAACTAGAGATGATGCCGCTGGTGAAGCGATGGACAAGGTGGCAAGAGTAGTAGGTTTGGGTTACCCGGGTGGACCTAAGATAGATAAGGCTGCTCGCGAGGGTGATAGAACTGCAATCGAATTCAAACGAGTTTACCTTAAGGATGGCAGCTATGACTTTAGTTTTAGCGGTCTTAAGACTCAGGTGCTGAACTATATAAATAGTGAGAGACAGGCGGGGAGAACGATAAATGTGCCTAATTTGGCGGCTTCATTTCAGGAATCTGTAATGGAAGTTATTGCTGATAAGGCTATCAGCGCAGCCGTTAAATATAGAAATAACAAAATTGTAGTAGCAGGTGGAGTTGCGGCTAACAGCAGACTTAGGCAGCTACTTGAAACTAAAGGTGAAGCGGCAGGTATTGAGATCATAAAGCCTGCGCAAATTCTCTGCACCGATAATGGTGCGATGATCGCTTGCTCTGCATATTATAAGATGAAGAAAGGAGAGTTCGCGGATATGTCGCTAGATGCGTGTCCCGAACTGGAGTTTTAATTATGCTTGTAATGTCGGCAAAGGATATATGCAAGTCATATGGAACTGACATCATCATTGAGGATATCTCATTTTCTGTTAATAAAGGAGATAAAGTTGGAATCGTGGGACCGAATGGTGCCGGCAAAACAACGTTACTAAGCATAATTGCAGGTGAGAATGAGCCGACAAGTGGCGATATTTTTATCCGCAGCGATTATGTCGTAGGTTATCTGAAGCAGAAAGACCATTTTTTCTCGGAAGGGACAGTTCTAGCTGAGGCGGCGAAGACTTTTACTCATTTCTATGAGATGGAGGAGAAAATTGATAGGCTCGAGAAGGCGATTTCAGACGCTAATAACCCACAATTTGATTATGATTTAGAAACCTATACTCATCTGATGGATGAGTACAAGGCTAGGGGTGGGTATTCATACAAGAGCGAATTGATTGGCGTTCTGACGAGCATGGGCTTTGCCCCAGATACTCACGACAAGGAGATAAACATGCTTTCTGGTGGTGAGAGGACAAGGCTTGCATTAGCATGCATGATGCTTAGAAAACCTGATATTCTAATGCTTGACGAGCCTACCAATCATCTTGATCTCAAGATGCTGGCTTGGCTAGAGTCTTTCCTAAAGACTTACAAGGGTACAATAATCGTCGTATCACATGATAGATATTTTCTTGATAGGATAGTAAATCGCATATTTGATATGCGTGGAACTCATCTTGTGGATTATCGTGGTAATTACTCTGAATACCTCGTGAAACGCAGAGAACGCGAAGAGGTGATGAGGCGTGAGTATGAAAAGCAGCAGAAGGAAATTGCGCGCCAAGAGGAGATTATTCGTAGGTTTAAACAGCATAACACGGAGCACCTAGTTAAGAGAGCACAGTCTAGAGAGAAGAGACTTGCTCATATCGAAGTTCTAGATAGACCGTCGCTTAAGCAGGCGGAACTGAAGCTGTCGTTTGATGCGGATTTTCAGAGCGGCAAGGACGTAATCATGACAGAGGAACTTGCCAAGAGCTTTGGAGATAAGCAGCTCTTTAGAGATGTGAAGTTTGACATCAAGAGCGGTGAGAAAATCTGCTTTATCGGTGAGAATGGCGTTGGCAAGACCACGCTGCTTCGCATAATCATGGGTGAAGAGGAAGCTGATAACGGTTACCTCAAAATCGGGCACAACGTAGATTTTGGATACTACGATCAGGGGCAGCTGCTTCTTGATGAAAGCGAAACTGTCTTAGGTGAGATGAAGAATGCATACCACCTCTACACGGATACGGAGATGCGCAATATCTTGGGCAGATTCCTTTTTAGAGGAGATGACGTATTCAAGAGTGTCTCAACTCTTTCAGGAGGCGAGAAGGCGAGATTATCGCTTCTTAAGCTAATGTTGTCGGGAGCTAATACACTTATATTCGATGAACCGACCAACCACCTAGATATAGAATCCAAGGAAATAGTCGAGGCCGCAATAATGGAGTTTAAGGGTACGGTTCTAATCGTGTCCCATGATAGGTACTTGCTTAGCAAGGTTCCAGATAGAATACTCGAGTTAAGGCACGAGGGAGTAAGGGAATACAAAGGCAAGTTCGATTACTATCTCGAAAAAAGCGCAGAGTTCGACGAAAGAGAGGCAGAGATACAAGAGGAGCTTTCTCCAAATAATGAATTAAGTGCCGAAGAAGAACGAAAACTGCGTAAGGAGCGTGAAGCGGAAGAGAGGCGTAGGACTCGCAGAATTGCGGAACTAGAAGCGCTTATTCACGAAATCGAAGGTAAAATCGATGGAATAGAGTCAGAGATGTGTAAACCAGAACACGCATCAGATGTCTTCTACCTTCGTGAAGCGGGTGATAAAGCAGATGAATATAAGACTGAGCTTGAGGGGATATACGATGAATGGCTCAGCCTTCAGGAAGAATAGTAAAATGAAAGTAACATGATCATCCTCGCAATAATTATATATACCGAAAGAAAATATTTTTTTCATAAAAAATATTTATAGTAAGCGCTCATTATATCTGCAATGCTAATTTGCTACATCCGTTGACTATATGAGATAATATCGTTAAGGTAATATCAAGCAAAAGGTTGTATTAAGGAGGTATTCGAGATGATGAGATTTACAAATCCTAGAGATTTATACCATGGAAAGGGTGCTCTTGAGGCGCTTAAGTCACTGCATGGTAAGAAAGCAGTTATCTGTGTGGGCGGTGGCAGCATGAGGAAGTTCGGCTTCCTAGATAAGGCTCAGCAGTATCTTGAAGAAGCAGGCATGGAAGTTGCTCTAATTGAAGGTATTGAGCCAGATCCATCTGTAACTACAGTAATGGAAGGTGCTCGCAAGATGCTTGAGTTTGAGCCTGACTGGATTGTTGCTATTGGCGGAGGTTCACCAATCGACGCTGCAAAGGCTATGTGGATTAAATACGAGTACCCAGAATGTACATTTGAAGATATGTGCAAGGTTTTTGGTCTTCCTGAGCTTCGTAAGAAGGCGCACTTCTGTGCAGTTTCTTCTACTTCTGGAACAGCTACTGAAGTTACAGCGTTCTCTGTTATCACAGACTATGATAAGGGTATCAAGTACCCGCTCGCTGACTTCCAGATTACGCCAGACGTAGCTATCGTTGATCCGGATCTTGCTGAGACAATGCCTCAGAAGCTCGTAGCACATACTGGGATGGATGCGCTTACACACGCTGTAGAGGCGTTTGTGTCACTAGCTGCATCTGACTATACTGATGCTCCAGCTCTTTACGCAATGCAGATAATTCAGAAGACTCTCGTTCCTTCTTACGAAGGAGATATGGAAGCTAGAGATGCAATGCACAACGCACAGTGTCTAGCTGGTATAGCTTTCTCGAGCGGGCTACTCGGAATCGTTCACTCTATGGCACACAAGACAGGAGCTGCATTTGACGATTACGGTGCACACATTATTCATGGTGCTGCTAATGCTATTTACCTGCCTAAGGTTATTGCTTTCAATGCAAAGGACGAGAGAGCAGCAGATAGATTTGCGGTTATCGCAGATACACTCAAGCTCGGTGGAGAGAGCAGAGAAGAGAAGATTCAGAATTTAATCAAGTGGCTAAGAGGTCTAAATGAGTCATTAAACATTCCTCACTGCATCAAGAACTACGGTGCAGACAGCTATCCTACAGAACAGGGATTTGTTCCAGAGGACGTATTCTTAGAAAGGCTTCCTGAGATTGCAAAGAATGCTATTCTCGATGCTTGTACAGGAGCTAACCCTCGTAAGATCAATCAGGAGGAGATGGAGAAGCTGCTCAAGGCTTGCTACTATGATACAGAGGTAGATTTTTAAGAGCCTAAGATTTTCGAGCTAACCTCGGAGTTTCGAGTTAAAAATAGGCAGTAATAATTATAATCACTGGAAGGGGGACTGTGACATAACAACAGTCCCTTTTGCATGTAGGTGTGGCGCTGTCACGTGTAGTATCAACTAGTAGATAGATTTGAACTGGAGAGAGAAGATACTAGCTAAAGATTTTTTGCGAATTTATTTTCAAAAATCATGATTATAATGCATATGATTGATAAAAAACTTGCAAGAATCGATTGTATAATTTATAATTATCTTTGAATTTCAAAAGGAGGTTAGAGCTATGACTTTTGATACAATCAGAGATCTAGTAGTCGAGCAGCTTGGTGTTGATGCTGATATGGTTCAGATGGATACAAGCCTGATGAAGGATCTCGAAGCAGATTCCCTTGATGCTGTTGAAATCATTCTTGGCGTTGAGGAAGCTTTCGGTCTAGATATTCCAGATGAAGAAGCTGAGAAGTTTGAGACTGTAAAGGATTTAGTAGAGTACGTAGATTCACACAAGTAAGAAATACGAAAATTGTCGAGTTGGGGTGGGAAGTATTTATGAAAAGCAACAATACAAAGGTATCGAATGCGATTATTCGCAGACTACCAAGATATAGAAGATATTTGAACGAACTTCGTAAGCAGGGCGTTAAGAAAATCTCTTCTAATGAATTGAGTGAGCTTATTGGCTATACTGCATCTCAGATTAGGCAGGATCTCAATACATTTGGTGGCTTCGGTCAGCAGGGATACGGTTACTCGGTTGATTCTCTATTCCAAGAGATTAACAAGATTCTAGGTCTTGACCGCGAGTACAAGACGATAGTAATCGGTATTGGTAATCTTGGTCAGGCAATCACGAACTACACTTATTACTACAAGATTGGGTTCAATATCGTAGGACTTTTCGATGTTAATCCAAGACTCGTAGGCTTAAGCATCAATGATGTTCTTGTTCGCGATTTTTCTGAGATGAGCGATTTTGTAAAAGCAAATGACATTGACATTGCTATTATCTGCGTTAATCGTGAGAATGCGCAGAAGGTTGCAGATGTTCTTGTTGATGCAGGTATAGAGGGCATCTGGAATTTTGCTCCAGTGGATCTCGATGTACCGCATGATGTCGCTGTTGAGAATGTTCATCTAAGTGACAGCTTGCACACACTGTCGTTCCTCATTAGAAGCAATGAGCTAGAAGATGCTGAGAAGTAAATGATTTTGACATTACGAAAGAAAGACAGCTGGGCACTGCCCAGCTGTCTTTTTTATGTCTTTGTACGGGTTATAGGACAAAACGTGTTGGTAATCAATCCCAATAATTCTGAAATTCAGATGACTTATGCAGCTCTCCCCAGACCACCGC
>NZ_CALHTQ010000052.1 GCF_938039775.1 uncultured Mogibacterium sp.
AGGCAGGTCACAAGCTTGCAGCAGACGGCGTATCTGTAAAGGATGCAGCAGATAAGAAGGTTGATGTAACAAAGGTTGACGAGACAACTTACACATTCACAATGCCAGAAGCAGACGCAAATGTAAGCGCTAAGTTCGAGAAAGAAAAGGCTAAGTTCGAAGTAGCTATCAATGGATATGCAACATGGAAGGACTCTTTCACAATTGAGACAGCTCTCGATAGTGATGATTTCACAGTACCAGCAGACGGTGCATCGCATATTTACCTAGCTACTATGGATGGAAGTGAAAAGGTATTCCTTTCAAAAGATGATCAGTTAATTAAGGATGGTAACAAGCTGACGATTAAGCTTAAGAATAAGAGCTATCGTGACTACAAAAAGTTCACAGAGTTTGGTCTATCCGTAGGCTCGATTGAAGGTGCTAATGGTGCAGTTATGAAGAGCGATGCATCTGCACATCTTCTCGGCGGAGTTAAGTTCAAGCTAAAGAGTATTTCATATGAAGCACCTCTTGAAAGGGAGTACAACACAGGAAAGCTCGTTGCAAACATTACAGGAAAGAACTTCTATTTCGGAGAAACTCAGTTTACTAACAACAGCATCATGCCTGAGGTTACAATCAACGGTCAGTACATTGGTGCAATTAACGGACAGCTAAACTTCAACGTTGAAGTTATCGATGACGAGCATGCTAAGATTACTGTTAGCAACATCCCAGAGAACACAACAGGTACAGATCAGAAATGGGCAGTTCGTGTAAGACGCGGATGGGCAATCACTCTAACTCCAGAAACTGGAGCAGATGATTTTGTAACTATCAAGACTAAGCCAGGTGTTGCACCAGTTAATGAATACACTGTAACATTCAATAGCAATGGTGGAACTCATGTTATTAATCAGAAGGTTAAGGAAGGTCAGAAGGCTAAGAAGCCACTTGAACCAACTAAGGAAGACCACATATTTGCAGGATGGTATGCTGATAGTGCTTGCACAGTATCGTTTAACTTCGATAATCCTATTACAGCTAACACAACCGCTTATGCAAAGTGGACTCCAAAAGCTGTAGAGCCAACAAAGCACACCGTTGTATTTGACAGCAATGGCGGAAGTGCAGTTGTAAGCCAGACTGTGAACGATGGAGATAAGGCAACTATGCCAGCAGCTCCTACTAAGGCTGGACACAAATTCGATAAATGGATGAATGGATCAGCTGCATATGACTTTAATGCTCCTGTAAAAGGTAACTTAAAGCTAACTGCATCTTGGGTTGCAGATACATACACTGTAGCATTTGACACAGATGGCGGAAGTGCAGTTGCTAACCAGAGCGTTAAGTACGGAGAGAAGGCTAGCAAGCCAGCAAATCCTACTAAGAGTGGCTATACATTTGTAGGATGGTATACAGACAAGAGCTACGGCACTGAATTCGACTTCACTAAGGCAGTTATGGCAAACACTACTGCATATGCAAAGTGGAAGACAGATGCTTCTACACCTGGCACAACACCATCGACACCAGCAACTGAATACGAATTCACTGTTGGTAAGGATGCTGCTTGGAACGGTGGAGATATGCAGTTCAAGATCGAAAATGCAGATGTAGACAAGAACGCTGCAGGAGACAAGGTATTTGACAGATTCCTAGGAATCGAGATAGATGGTCAGCCTGTAGATAAGGCAAACTATATTGCAAAACCAGGAAGTGTTGTCTTAACACTCAAGGATTCATACATCAGAAGCCTTGCTGCTGGTAAGCACACAGTGAAGGCGAAGTTTAAAGGTGGAAAAAGTGCTACTACAAGCTTCACTGTAACTGCTTCTAAGCCTAGTGCTGGAACAGTATCAAAGCCATCAAGCCCAGCAAATAAGTCTGGTGTTGCTAAGAAGGCTCAGGTACATAGAAATGTTGTTAAGACTGACGACAGCTCTAATGTATTCGCTGACATAATAGCACTACTTCTATCAGGTTCAGCGCTAGCAGGAATTTCTGCTTACAGAAGAAAGAGAGCATAATGCTCTAAGAGCAGGCTGATAGTCAGTTAGCAAGCAATAAAAACCCACTGTGCCAAAAGGTGCAGTGGGTTTTGTCTTGTGTGAATATTAAAAAATAATCAACTAGCGATACTTCTCTACACCAGCCCTGATTGTATCCTCAACCTGATGCTGAGCTGCGAGCTGATCCTGTCTAGACATGCTAGAGATATCAATGGCCGGATGGATGACTACCTTAATAGTTCCGCCAGAGAATGTGTTGTGTTCCTCGAAAATCTTATACGAATCGATAATTGAAACTGGAACTATAGGAACTCCAGCTCTCTGGGCGAACTTAAAGCTTCCTTCTTTGAAATGCCCCATATCATTGCTGTGACTTCTCGTACCTTCTGGGAAGATTACGAATGAATAGCCTTTCTTGAATAAGTCTGTAACCTCAGTGAGAGTCTTTACAGCGGAACGAGGATTTCCACGTTCAATAAACACTGACTGCGTGCCTCGGATAACGTCAGCAAGTGGCTTTAGCTTTTTCGTCTCCGACTTTGAGATAAAGCCAATCTGTGTCGAGCGGAAAGCTTCAATCATCGCGTAGATATCTGCATATCCCT
>NZ_CALHTQ010000053.1 GCF_938039775.1 uncultured Mogibacterium sp.
AGGAGAGTCGATTTATAACGGTTTGCAGGCGATCTCAAGCTATCTTGATGAGAATGGGGAAGCTAATAATGATTGTGCATCAGGCGCTGGCGAAGTGGTAATTTTGATACATGATGCAGCAAGGGCAGAAATCACTAGTGAAGTTATCGATAGAAATATCGCAGCTATGAGTGATAATGAGGCTGTATGCACTGTAGTTCCGATGATTGATTCGATCAGGATGACAGAAAAATCAGCAAGTGAATTTTTTGACGACTTGTCATCACATAATGATTATCTTATAATTAATAGTAAATCTATTGATAGAGATAGAGTGGTCGCTGTACAGACTCCGCAGTGCTTTAAGCTCAGCAGTTTGATGGCTGCGTATGACAAAGCGAGATGTGATGGATATGTCGGTACAGATGATGCCTCTATCGCGGAGTATTTTGGTTTAGACATAGCTTTAGTAGAAGGCGATTATGCCAATACCAAGATAACCACTGGAAAGGACATCCCTATGGGAATACGAGTAGGTACAGGATATGATGTTCATAGACTCGCCGAAGGGCACAGACTTATACTGTGCGGGGTCCCACTCCCCAGCGACAAGGGACTCGTCGGACACTCGGACGCAGACGTGGCGACACACGCACTTATGGACGCGTTGCTCGGGGCGGCATGCTTAGGCGATATAGGAAAGCATTTTCCTGACACAGATGAGAATTATAAGGGTGCGGATAGCATTGCGCTTCTTCGTGAAGTCAAGAAGAAACTTGGTGACGTAAGCATTGGCAATGTTGATATCACGATAATTGCCGAGAGGCCTAAGCTTGCACCGTATATAGATGAGATGAGAGATAACATCGCCGAGGCGCTTGAGATGCCTATTGGCGCGGTGAATGTTAAAGCCACGACGACAGAGAAGCTTGGTTTTACTGGAAGACAAGAAGGCATTGCAGCTCAGGCTGTTTGCACAATAGAAGGGAGATTTTAACTATGAAATTATCGAGGCTCCACCTCAAGACTTTGAGAGAAGCACCAAACGAAGCGGAACTAATCAGCCACAAACTGATGATTAGAGCTAACTTAATCAAGAAGGAAGCTGCTGGTATATATACATTCATGCCATTTGGCTGGAGAACAATCAGAAAGATCGAAGACATCGTAAGACAGGAGCAGGACAGAATTGGCTGCCAGGAGCTTCACATGCCTCATGTAAATCCATCCGAACTCTGGAAGGAGTCCGGCAGATGGTATGCTTACGGACCGGAGCTATGGAGAATCAAGGATAGAAACGGCAGAGACTTCTGCCTTGTTCCTACATGTGAAGAGCTATGTACTAATATAGTAAAGCAAGAGGTTTCTTCATATAGAGAGCTGCCTCTTCAGCTATACCACATCCAGTTCAAGTATCGTGACGAAGCTCGTCCAAGATACGGTCTGATGAGATCTCGTGAGTTCATCATGAAGGATGCATACTCTTTTGACAGAACTCCAGAGGATCTAGAAGTGGCTTACAGACTGCAGTATGATGCATACGTTAGAACATTCTCAAGATGTGGTCTTGACTTCAGAGTTGTTGAGGCTGATAACGGTCCTATTGGTGGTAGCAATTCGCACGAGTTCTCAGCTCTATCTAACGTTGGTGAGAGTGAAATCGCTTACTGTGAGAAGTGCGATATGGCAGCTACAATCGAGAGAGCTGAGTGTATAGATGAGAAGCCTGTTGATGAGCCGGAGCAGGCGCTTGAGACAGTATATACTCCAGGCACGAAGACTATCAAGGACGTATGCGACTTCCTTGGTGTTGAGGAGAAGCAGACTGTTAAGGCACTTATGTTCACTACATTTGACCAGGATTTAAATCCGGCTGATTACGTTTGCGTGTTTATCAGAGGAGATAGAGACGTTAACATGATTAAGCTTGTAAATGCTCTTGGAATCCCTGAGCACTACATCGAGTTTGCGGATGAGAACGAGATGGGACCTGTTACAGGAATCGTTGGAGGATTTACAGGACCAGTTGGAATTCATAACTGCAAGATTGTTGTTGATAGCGAGCTAGTTGGAACTAAGAACATGGTTGCCGGAGCTAACAAGGAAGACCACCACATGAAGGGTGTTTGCTATGGCAGGGACTACGTTGGAGATATCGTTACAGATATCAAGACTCTCAAGGAAGGCGATCCATGCCCACACTGCGGAGCTCCAATCAAGCATACAAGAGGTATCGAGGTTGGACAGATATTCAAGCTCGGAACTAAGTACTCAGAGTCGATGAATGCAACATACAAGGATGAGAATGGTGAAGACCAGATTTACTGGATGGGTTGTTACGGTGTCGGTGTTACAAGAACTATGCAGGCTGTAGTTGAGCAGAGTCACGATGATAAGGGAATTATTTGGCCAATGTCAGTTGCTCCATACCATGTAATCGTAACTGTTATCAATCCTGCGGATGAAGTTCAGATGGAACTTGCTAACAAGATTGAGTCTGAGCTCGAAGCTAAGCGAGTTGAGGTTCTTGTAGATGACAGAGATGAGAGAGCTGGAGTTAAGTTCAACGATGCTGACCTAATTGGTATTCCTGTTAGAATCACAGTTGGTAAGCTTGCAAAGGACGGCAACGTTGAGTACAAGCTAAGACGTGAAGAGGGTAACGAAGTTATGTCGGCTGATGAAGCTATCAAGGCAGCGACAGAACTCGTTGATAAGGAGATTTTCGGAATATAATCCGATAATTACGAAGAAAAAAATAATTACAAGGTGATTTAAAGTCCTGAGAATTAGGAGGGAAAATGCTGGAACTATTCGTCACATTTTTCAAACTGGGCTTATTCACAATAGGGGGTGGGGTCGCTATGATTCTCATCCTCTCTGATATTATGGTCAAAGACAAGAAGTGGTTCTCTGAAGCTGAGATGATAGATATCGTCGCTATATGTCAGGGGCTTCCTGGAGTCATTGCCATCAATATGGCAACTTACGTAGGATTCAAGAGGCGCGGGCTGATTGGATCCTTTGTTGCAACTTTTGGTGTGATTCTACCTTCGTTTGTGATAGTCGTCATCATAGCAAAAGGCATGAATTTCATAGATGGGAACCCGTACATCCAAGGGGCGCTTGGAGGGCTGAGGGCAGCAGCTCTGGGACTTATAATCATAGCTGTATATCAGGTCGCTAAGGGTGTCATTAAGGATAGCTTCAGTGCAATAGGTTCAGTAGTCAGCTTCGTGCTAATCGCTGTATTTAAGATAAATGTGGTTTACATTATCCTACTGTTCCTTGCTCTTGGAATTACTCGCGCCTATGTGACGAAATCATCTATTGAAGGCGTTGAAACTTTAAAGTCTGCAGACGATACGGAGCTCATAGAAGGAAAAGAAGATACTTCTTCATCAAAATTCAAAGTTGATGAAGAAGCATCCAGTTTAAATCATGATGTAAAGAGAAGAGGGGGCGACAAGTGATGATTTTACTAAAACTATATCTTGCCTTCTTTAAGATAGGTCTATTTGGATTTGGCGGCGGACTTGCGATTATTCAGCTAATATACGATAGCATTAGGGAGTTTGCAAACATATCTCAAGAAGAGTTTGCAAATATCGTCGCTATTGCACAGGTGACACCGGGTCCCGTTGCAGTAAATTCGGCAACTTATGTGGGATATGAGGTAGGCGGATATCTAGGTTCAGCTATTGCGACGCTGGGCGTTGCAACCCCTGCATTTATAATTATCTCTTTAGTTGCAAAGGCGGTAAATCAATATAAGGAAAGCACTGCTGTTAAAGGTGCTCTAGAGGGTATAAGACCGGCGACAGTAGGACTTATAGCAGGAGCCGCAATTACCATTGGAGGTGCGGCAGTGATGCCGAAGCACTTTCTAGGCAGAAACTTTGCAGCTCTACGAGAATTGCCGGTTTCAGTCGGAAATGTACACATAGACTTGATTGCGATAGCGCTCACGGGGCTGACTATTTTGCTGATTCAAAAATTTAAGGTAAATCCAATGCTCGTACTTATCATTATTGGGTGCGTAGGAGCTGTCCTTGGTGTATAATTTAAATAATTATACCCAAATGGGAAATGACGAATTAAGTCGAGACATGATTCAGTGGAGGAAAGAAATGAAGATCTATAACTCTATGACCAGG
>NZ_CALHTQ010000054.1 GCF_938039775.1 uncultured Mogibacterium sp.
GCGTGGCCGTTGGCTACGCTGTTTTTTATAGAAAAATCGAAATAAACAATAACTTTAAAAAACATAATTGCAGTAAATAATATTGAACTCATGCACATATCTCTTTATAATTATTTATGTATATACTACATAAATTTATGATTGCGACATTATGGAGGTTATCAAATGAGCGACTTAAGTAAATTAGCACCACAAGAAGTGTTTAGATATTTCAAAGAAATCAGTGATGTTCCTCGTGCGTCAGGATACACCGATAAGATTAGTGCATATCTCGTTAATTTTGCAAAGGAGCATGAGCTAGAATATTATCAGGATGATTCAGGAAATGTAATTATCTGGAAGGAAGGAACTCCTGGATATGAGAACTCTGACATGGTTATGATTCAGGGTCATATGGATATCGTTGCTGAAAAGACTGAAGATAGCACTCATGATTTCCAGAATGATCCAATTGAACTGATTATCGACGGAGATTTACTAACTGCTAATAATACTACTCTTGGAGCTGATGACGGTATTGCTATAGCTATGGGTCTTGCGCTCCTTGATTCAACAGACATTCCTCATCCACCGCTAGAGTTCATAGCGACTGTTGATGAAGAAATCGGTATGCTCGGTGCGTACGCTCTAGATGGATCTAAGATTAGGTCTCGTAAGGTAATCAATGTAGACTCTGAGGATGAGGGCGTAATCACTGTTGGCTGTGCTGGTGCAGTAGATATCTTTACAAGTTTCCCTGCAGAGAAGAAGGTTGTTAAAGGTGTTAAATACAAATATCTCGTTGAGGGATTACTCGGTGGTCACTCTGGGCTAGATATTCACCAGGAGCGTGCAAACGCTGGCCAGATTGTGGCTAGAATGTTACTAGATGCTAGCGAAAAGGCTGAGCTCAATCTCGTGTCCATCAAGGGTGGTAGAGCAACTAACGTAATCCTCGGAAAGGTAGAGGGTGAAGTAATTGTCGCTGCTTCTGATGTAAAGGCGTTTGAAGAGAGCATTGCTGCTTCCACTGAAGAGATTAAGGCTGAGTACCGCACTTCTGACCCTGGAATCACTGTATCCATTGAGGCCGTTGGTGAGGTAGAAGAAGAGGCAATCGACAACGTGTGCCAGGAAAACTTCTTTAAGTTCGTTGTTGCTTGCCCAGTGGGAGTAGAGCATTACAGCGTAGAGCTAAAGGGACTTGTTGAGACATCTCACTCAATTGGAGTTATCAAGATTGAAGAGGGAAGATTAATTACTAAATCAATGTCTAGATCAAGTGTAAACTCTCGCAACTATCTCATAACTAAGAAGATTAGAATTCTTGCAGAAGCACTAGGTGCAGAGACCGAGCTAGGAAGCTCGTATGGTGCTTGGGAATTTAACAACAAGTCGGATCTTCTCGATGTATGCGTCGCTGCATATAAGGAGCAGTATGGTGAAGAGCCAGTCGTAAGCGCAATGCACGCAGGTATTGAGTGTGGAATCTGGGCTGAGAAGGTAGGTAAGGTAGATGCGGTATCTATAGGACCAGACATCTCAGACGTTCACTCTGTAAACGAGAATATCTCTATCTCATCAACTGAAAGAACTTGGCAGTATTTGAAGCTTATTCTTTCACACTGCAAGTAAGGTGCCATGAGTAGAACAAATTAAAAAGCAACATTGAATTGTTAAATAAATAGTGATATATTAATAAAGACAGGAATAGTTGTATTATTATTCCTGTCTTTTATGCAACATTGGTTAGTTTAGTCTAACCAACTACAATAACATAATGTTCACAAGTTAATAAGGAAGGCAGAGGATATAATATGTACCTGAAGATTGACAGCATAAAAAAAAGCTATGGAACGGGAGATAGCCGCGTCGATGTTCTAAAAGGGGTAAATTGTGGCGTTAAAAAGGGAGAAATATGTGTGCTTTTAGGTCCGTCAGGGTCTGGAAAGTCGACACTGCTCAATATACTTGGGGGTATCGATAAGGCAGACAGCGGATCGGTGACAATTGGAGATGATAAACTTGAAAATTTCAATGATAAACAACTCTCTCAGTATAGGCGTAAACATCTCGGGTATATATTCCAGTCTTATAACTTGATTCCGAACTTAACTGTGAGAGAAAACATTGAAGTTGGAGCATATCTCAGTGATAATCCGCTTCCAATTGATGAACTAATTGAACTACTTGGTCTTGAGGCTCACAAGAACAAAAGACCAAATCAACTTTCAGGAGGACAGCAACAGCGTACATCCATAGGCAGAGCTATTGTTAAAAATCCTGATTTGCTTCTCTGTGATGAACCGACTGGTGCTCTTGATTATAATACTTCAAAGGAGATACTTAAGCTTATTGAAGATATAAATGAAAAGTATGGCAGCACAATAGTTATCGTCACACACAACGTTGCTATAAGTCAGATGGCACATCAGGTCATAAATCTTCATGATGGTAAGATCAGGAGCGATGAGAAGAACTCTCAGAGATTAGCTGCAGAACTAATTGAATGGTAGGTGTGGCTATGAAGAATCCAATATATAAGAGAGTCTTTAGAGAACTCTGGGCTGAAAAAGGAAAGTATTTAGTGCTGTTTCTCTTTCTTGTATTCTCCATCGGCTTTACAAGTGGGTATCTTGTTGCCGACGGCAGTATGCTTCGCACGTATAATAACAGCTTTAAAAAGTACTCCGTTGAGAACGGTCATTTTAGCATTGCGCTTGAACCAAACTCAGACTTCGATACAGTAATAGAAGGGCTTGAAAAGAGCAATTCAATTAAGGTGCAGAAGCAGTTTTACAAAGAACAGGACGTGACATCGGGTAAGCACAAGGGAGATACATTCCGAATTTACAAGAACAGGAAGACCTTAAACAAGATATCCATGATGTCTGGTTATCTGCCTAAAAGAGTTGACGAGATAGCAATAGACCGTCTATATGCTGAAAATAATAAGATTAAAATCGGTGATACTTTAAGCATAAATGGACACAAATTCAAGGTGTCGGGGTTCAGTGCCTTCTCAGACTATAGTGCGCTGTTTAAAAATAATGCAGACATGATGTTCGATGCACAGAAGTTCACAGTGGCTGTTGTTACAGATGAAGCATGGGATGAGCTTGGAGATAATGGAATAGTTTATTCCTATGCTTGGCGAAATAACGACCAGAAGCTGTCAGAAAAAGAGCAAAAGGACAAGGCTGTAGCTGTTAAGGATGAGCTTATAGAAAAACGTGTGATGCTTTCTGACATAATAGCTAGACCAGATAACAATGCGATTATGTTTACAGGAAATGACTTTGGACATGACATGGCAATGATGCAGTTCATGCTTTATATAATCATGGCGGTCATCGCGTTTATATTCGCTATCAGTGCTAGAAATGGTATTGAGAAGGAGTCTAAAACCGTCGGAACACTTAGGGCAACAGGATACACGAAGCGAGAACTTTTGTCATACTACTTAATGCTACCAATGATTGTATCGCTCGTAGCTGCGATTATAGGAAATGTGCTTGGGTATTTATGGCTTAAGAATTACATTGCAAAGGCGTATTACCACAGTTATTCGCTTCCTATGTACACGACTTATTGGAACAGCGAGGCTTTTATTAAGACAACGATAGTTCCGTTAGTAATAGTTCTGATTGTGGATTTGGTAGTTCTAATGCTTGCACTTAGGACCGAGCCACTACAGCTCCTGAGAGGAGAGGTCAAGAACAAGAGGCGTTCTAGAAATCCGATATCCCTACCTAACTGGAGATTCATATCAAGATTTAGGACGAGGATTATACTTCATAATATTGGTGCCTACGTTACACTAGCGATAGGAATTCTCTTGGCTAGTATACTGATGATGTTCGGAACTATGCTTGGGCCTATGCTTCATCATTTTAAAGCAGATGTCGTAAAAAGTCAGATTGCAACATACCAATATGTCCTCAAAGCACCGTACGATGTTACGTACGAAAGAGCGGAGAAATACGCGTACTCAACGCTTCAGAATGAACGAGATGAAGATGTATCGATATTTGGAATCGAAGATAACTCCAGGTATTTTAAAGGAAAGCTAATTGCTACTGAAAATAGCATAAAACAAGCTAATAATCCTAGTGATTCCACTTCTTCGGGTTTTTCTAGTTCAAAGTATGATAACGGTAAGAAGGAGATAGAGGTACTCGCATCAAGTGGATACATGGAAAAGTATCGCTTAAAGAATGGGGACAAGATTAAGCTACATGCGAAGTTTGGCAATGAAAAATATACATTTATAATAAAGAGGACTTACAAATATCCATCCTCGCTTGCTCTATTCATGCCGATAAAAACATATAATGAGGTGTTCGGAAAAGCCGCGGATAATTATACAGGATATTTCTCGGATAAGAAGCTAGGTGATATAGATAAGAAATTTGTTGCCACGGTAATCACTAAGAAGGATTTGACGCTTGCAGCTGATCAATTAGAATCATCCATGGGTGAAATATTTGAGATGTTCGGTGCATTTGCTTGCACACTGTATATGCTGTTCTTGTATCTGCTTGCAAAATCAGCGATTGAAAAGAGCGTGAATTCAATTTCTCTCGTCAAGATACTTGGTTACTCGAATAGAGAAATAGGCTTGCTGTATAACCGAGCAACAGGAATAGTTGCGATTTCATCGCTTGTTATTTCTATATTCCTAGCGGAGCAAATCATAAGAGAGATGTTTCATTACATGATGCTTGATTATAGTGGTTGCCTAGGTTATTACATTGCACCGTCAGTATACATTAAAATCCTGGTACTTGGCATAGCTGGATATTTCTTGATATCCAGGGTACTAATGCATCAGATTAAGAAAATTCCAATGGCTGTTGCTCTAAAGCAAGTAGAGTAGACTACTAATGATTTTGTAAATATCGAGCCTCATTAGTGCATATGAAAAGACGCTATATCAATTGATATTTCAACTGGTATAGCATCTTTTCAGTTTGTGCTATGTAAGCCATATATTAGCATCTTGCAAGTCTAATTTCATAGTGAAGATATAGTAATTTAATATTCAATTATAGTTGCTGCAAGTTTATTATCGTTAGCTATAATCAGAGCGCAAGAGCTCTTACTACCACTTCTTGGGTTAGTGAGACTGCCTGGATTTATAAGCCTTATACCAGATGAAACTTCGTTTACAGGAACGTGAGTATGTCCGAAGCACACGGCAGAGCAGCCGTGCTGTTCTGCAAGGTATTTTAGGTTCATGAGCGAGAAATTAACATTCTCCATGTGACCATGCGTAATAATGATTTTGCCGGCAGGCGTTTCAACGATCTCAAATCGTTCCTTGTTACATCCATCGCAGTTTCCGGGCACACAACTAACATGGGTACCAGTTTGCTCTTCTATCTCATGGGCATCCTTAATGAAATCACCGCAGTGGATTATGCAATCTATCTTGCAAATTGAGGTTGATATACGTTCGTACATCTCGAGTGCACGGTCAAGTTCGCCGTGCGTGTCACTTAAAACCATAATATTCATACGGATATTGTAGCACATAGGATACAATTCATATACTTGTTTTGAACAAGTGCAGCAATTAAAATATAACTGAAAGAATTTAGTGAGGTAATTAAGTGATCACACGAGGAGTTACTATCAGGGAAGGTTCGCTGGCAATCCACGGAAGATGGTACATGGATGGGCGTGAAGAGAAGCACCCGACCATCATAATCTGCCACGAATTTGGAACCAATATGAGATTTACAAGCAGGTATGCTCAGATGCTTTGCAAGCAAGGGTATGCTGTGTTTGTGTTTGACTTTTGTGGTTCCGAGAGTGGTACTAGTAGAGGCCGTAAACCAACGGAGATGAGTGTAACGACGGAGGTTGTTGATCTACTAGTGGTGCTAGGTTATGTAGAAGGCAGGCCGTTTGTAAATACTAATGCGATATTTCTCATGGGATGTTCTCAGGGAGGTCTCGTTGCTTCGCTTGTAGCTGAGAAGCGAAAGGATGAGGTAAAGAAACTTGTTCTTTACTATCCTGCTCTATCGATACCTGACGATGCTCGGAAGGGTTCAATGCTCGGAGCTGAATTTAACGGCGAGGAGATTCCAGATAGTTTCAAGGTAATGAATGATAAGTTCAGAGTTGGAAAGCGCTATGTCGCGGATGCAATCGTGCTAAGCGAATGGCGAGAGATGATGAGGTATAAGAATCCAGTTCTAATTGTACATGGAACTGATGATGAGCTGGTTGATATAGATTATGCCCGTAAAGCAGCAAAGATATTTCCAAATGCTAAGCTCGTGGAAATCGAGGGCGGAAAGCATCTATTTCCATCTCTCGAGGAAAGAAAAATTGCTGTTGCTGAGACGATAAGATTTCTTTGGGAGTAGCGGGCGACGGCAATTGGTGATACAATTTATATCATACAGATTTGTAAGTTGCTTAAAGATAATAGGAGGAAGCAAGATGCAGGAGTTTAAACCTTTTAAGGCTGGCAAGGTGCGAGAGATTTATGATAATGGTGACAATCTAATTATGGTTGCTACAGATAGAATTTCAGCGTTCGACCATATTCTTAAGAATGATATCGTTGATAAGGGTGCAATACTAACCCAGATATCGAAGTTCTGGTTCGATTTGACAAGTGATCTTGTGCCAAATCACCTAATTTCAGTAGACAACGATGACATGCCTGAGTTCTTCAGAAGCGAGAAGTTTGCGCGCCGCAGCACTATGTGCCGCAAGCTCGATATGTTACCTCTAGAGTGCATCGTTAGAGGATATATTACTGGCAGTGGTTGGGCGAGCTACCAGGAAACTGGGGAAGTTTGTGGAATCAAGCTGCCAGAAGGGCTTAGAGAGTCTGAAAAGCTGCCGGAAGCTATTTATACACCTAGTACAAAGGCTGAAATCGGCGATCACGATGAGAATATCTCATATGAGAAGAGTATCGAAGTACTGGAGAAGGCGTACCCAGGAAAGGGAGAAGAACTAGCTCGTAAGGTTAAGGAACTGACTCTTGCCGTGTACAAGAAGTGTGCAGATTATGCGCTTGAAAGAGGCATCATAATCGCTGATACTAAGCTTGAGTTTGGATTAGATGAAGATGGTAATATCGTACTAGCTGATGAAGTGCTTACACCTGATAGCTCCAGATTCTGGCCAGTAGCGGGCTATGAAGTAGGAAAGTCGCAACCATCTTATGATAAACAGTTTGTGAGAGATTGGCTAAAGGCAAATCCAGACAGCGATTACAAGCTTCCTGACGAAGTAATTGAGAAGACTATCGAGAAGTACAAGGAAGCGTATAAGCTTTTGACAGGTGAAGATTTCTAGGTTGTATTAATATGACTTTTATTGAGAGCCGTAGCTGCGGCTCTCAAATTATATAGGGTGATTATGGACTTGATATTTTTCATTAGTAGTATTTTGCTCGGCATTGGCCTGGCGATGGATGCATTTGCAATTTCCGTTGCGAATGGTATCAGTAAACCAGATGCTAAGCTAGAATATGCGGCAAAAATAACGGTGGTATATGCGCTCTTTCAATTTGCAATGCCGATGCTTGGTTGGTTAATGGTGCATGAGGCGGCAAAGGCTCTTGGAGCATTTAACGAGCTTATTCCTTGGATTGCTTTGATATTGCTTGCCTTCCTTGGCGGCCGTATGATACTTGATGGAGCAAGGAGTAGAATTTCGGAAGCTGAAGTCTGTAACGATGCTTGCAAAGAGAGAGTCTGTTCCAGCGAAAGCGGCAGAAACGATGTCTGTAGCAAGAGAGACATATGTAGTAAAAGGTTGCAGTTTCTGGCTGACAATACATCTTCGGAGCTTACAGGTATGACGCTTTTTCTGCAAGGGATTGCTACATCTATAGATGCTTTATCCACTGGGTTTGCGATAGCTAGATACGATGCGAAGGCCGCTTTCGTCTGTTCGAGCATTATCGCTTCAGTCACATGGATTATGTGCATGACAGGTGTGAGAATAGGGTCCAGAGTGGGCAAAATGTTCTCTGCTCATGCGACTATTGTAGGTGGTGTAATTCTTGTGGTTATTGGCATAGAAGTGTTTGCAAAAGGCGTACTACTGTAATAAAATTACACTGCATGAATATTCTAATCATTACACGAAATATTTAAATAAGGAGATATCAGATTGGAGATTTTCTTTAAAATCGTGAGTCTGCTCGGCGGACTTGCAATGTTCCTTTACGGAATGCGCATCATGGGTGATGGACTGAAGTCAACATCTGGTGGTGCGATGAAGGCAGCACTCGCAAGAGTTACCGACAAGCCATTTAAAGGATTCCTGCTCGGACTTGTTGTAACCTGTATGATTCAGAGTTCTACTGCGGCTATCGTCCTTACAGTAGGTCTCGTTGGTGCAGGATTCCTGACATTTAGACAGTCTATCGGAATTGTACTTGGTGCCAACGTAGGAACTACGATTACAGCACAGATTATTAGACTTATGGACGTTAAGGCTGGATCGACCAGCATTTTATCTTTCTTTAAATCTGACAACCTAGCACCTATGGCCCTGATTGCTGGAATAATTCTGATTATGTTCGTCAATTCTAGAGCTGCTAATACAGCTGGAACCATCTTGATGGGCTTCGGTACGCTGTTCGTCGGACTTATGAACATGAGTGCAGCTGTTTCTCATATGGGTGACATGCTTAGTAAGCTGCTTGTTTCTTTTGAAGGAAGTCCGTTACTCGGATTCTTCTCGGGTGTATTCGTAACGGGAATTATACAGAGTTCATCCGCTGTAGTCGGAATACTACAGTCTATCGCTAGTACTATCGGTATCAAGTTCTGCGGAGTATTTGCAGTAATCATCGGTATCGATATCGGTGACTGCTTGACTACTTATCTGGTGTGTCGCATTGGTGCGAAGCCTGAGCAGATTAGAACTGCGCTAGTTCATATTCTGTACAATGTGACAGCTGCCATACTTCTATTCGTTGCTGTAGGTGTGCTCAGAGGGACAGGTGTTCTCGATGATCATATCTGGTATATGACTCTCAAAGCGGGCGGAGTCGCTAACGTGCACGGATTATTTAAGCTAATTCCGGCACTTATGTTGCTGCCTTGTGCTGGAGTGTTTGCAAAGATTGCAGAGCGACTTGTTCCTGATCAGCCAGAAGATCCAGAAGATACTATGATTAAGGAGAGCATCAAGCAACTCGACCTCAGACTTATCAACAATCCTCGTATCGCTCTTGGTGAAACTCATACCATGACTAGCAATATGTTTGAGGTTGCACTACACAACTATACTGCTTGTATTCAGCAGATGTACGAGTATGATCCAAAGAGAAATGACCGTATGAATCAGCGCGAAGACATGATTGACAAGATGACAGATGTGGCTGACAAGTATGTAATTGAAATTTCTCCTCATATCACTCTTGACTATGACGATAGATTCCAGAGCTTCCTGATGAAGGGCCTCGTGAGCATCGAGAGAATCGGTGACCTGGCGATCAACATCATGGATGCCATCAAGAGTATGAAAGAAGATGATGTTGAATTCTCGAGAGTAGCTATGGCTGAAATGAGACTGCTCCTTACAGCAATCAACGATATTCTCGAACTTACTGCTGATGCATACAAAGAGAGTAGCCACGAAAAGGCTAAGAGAATCGAACCTCTCGAGGAAGTTATTGACGAGCTAGTTGATGAAGTAAGACGTAGACATATGTGGAGAATGAAGCATAACCTTTGCGATGTAGTGAAGGGGCTTAGCTTCCAGAATATCTTGCAGAATCTAGAGCGTATCTCTGACCAGTGCTCTGACCTAGGTGTTAATATACTCGGAATTGAAGATGACAACATCTATGGAAATGAGCATCAATATCTGCGTGATATACATCACTCGGACGATGAGACTTATAATCAGCTCTTTGCAAAATATAAGGCTAAGTATATGGGCGTTCTCGACTCCATGTCAGCTGATTCTACGGATCATGATGATGCGGATATTGAGAAACAGCTTAAGCTTGACATTGTAATGTAATAAAACAGATATGAAGACAACTAACAAATTGCTTTTTGAATTAAGGGACGGGGTGTACGATTTACTTCTCGAAGATGCAGCAAGCACCACTGATATATCCAGACTTAGAGAGAGACTATGTGATGCCCTTAGTGGCTTTGAGAAAAAATTCGGACAGATGGAAGTTTCTGTCTACAGTGCTCCGTTTGTGATTCCGCTGCTTGGAGACTTTACAGAAGCTCAAAACGGTGCGGTGCTTAGTGCGGCCATAAATAGCGAACTTGTAGTTGTGATATGTGAATCTGAGGATAGGATGGTTCATGTGTATTCTGAGGCAAAAGGTATACTTGAATTAGATCCTTGGGGACTCAGAAGAAATGAAAATGAGGTCAGAACTGAAAAAGGACTTGTCAGAGGAATACTCGCTGAGCTGAAACAACGAGGTTATCAAATAGGCGGATTTAATGCCTATGTTCTAGGACATGCACCTTTTGATATCGATGAGATATATGTGCCAACCTTTGAAGTTGTGATGACTAGGGCGATATTTGAACTGTTTAACTCTGGGGAGCTTAATAAATATGAGCTAGCCGAGATAGGGCAATGCGCATCGAATTCGCACTACGACGTACCTAGTGGGACTGCAAGGCAGCTCGCTTCTTGTATGGGCGGATTTAGTTT
>NZ_CALHTQ010000055.1 GCF_938039775.1 uncultured Mogibacterium sp.
AAATTCCTATCTGATAACGGTCAAAAGCTAGATATAGTTCTTAACTTCAAAGTTAGAAAGGACGTTCTCGTCGAGCGTATTGCAGGAAGACGCGTATGCAAATCCTGCGGTGCAAGCTTCCATGTAGTGAATGTTCCGCCTAAGAAGGAAGGAATTTGCGATGCTTGCGGTGGAGAGCTATTCCAACGCAAGGATGACAATCGCGAGACTGTAGAAAACAGAATTAACGTGTACGAAAGCGAAACTGCTCCACTAATAGGATACTATGAGAAGCAGAACGTACTCGTCGACTTCGACGGAGAGAAGACTCACGATGAGGTTTTTGCAGACGTCGTAAAGGCAATAGAGGCAAATTAGTCATGATAATAATTAAGTCGAAAAGAGAAATTGATATCATGCGTGAAGCTGCTAAGGTTACAGGTGAAATCCTTCGAGATGTCGAAGGATTCATCCAGCCTGGCGTATCTACACACGCAATCGATAATTTTGTCGAGGAGAGAATTCTTCACTATAAGATGAAGCCAACTTTTAAGGGGTATGGCGGATTTCCTGGTGCGGCTTGCGTATCTGTTAATGACGAGGTAGTACATGGGATCCCTTCCAGAGACAGAGTGCTCAAGGAAGGCGATATTGTAAGTGTTGATACAGGTTCAACATACAAGGGCTATTGTAGCGATGCAGCTAGAACATATGCTGTAGGCGAAATCAGTGACGAGGCTCGTAAACTGATTGACGTAACGAAGCAAAGCTTTTTTGAAGGCGTTAAATATGCGATGGTAGGATATAGACTCCACGACATAGGACACGCTATTCAGGAATATGCTGAGTCCAACGGATTCGGTGTCATTAGAGAGTATTTAGGACACGGGATTGGACGTGATCTTCACGAAGATCCACAGGTTCCTAATTATGGGGATGCTCACACTGGACCACACCTCAAGGAGGGAATGGTTCTGGCAATTGAGCCGATGATTACACAGGGTTCCTACGGAACCAGAGTTCTAGGTAATGACTGGACAGTTGTTACGGACGATGGACTACTGGCGGCTCACTATGAGAATACCGTAGTAATCACAGACGGAGAGCCTGAGCTGCTCACGTTGATATAAGGAGACTGAATTTATGTCGAAAAAGAATTCGATAGAAGTAATGGGCACGGTCATCGACGCACAGCCAAACGCTATGTTCAAGGTTAAGCTAGAGAACGGCTTCGAAGTCCTCGCCCACATTTCCGGTAAGATTAGGATGAACTACATCAGAATTCTGCCGGGTGACAAAGTAAAGGTAGAATTATCACCTTATGATTTAACACGTGGGAGGATCACGTGGCGTGATAAGAACTAATTAAAGGAGGAGCTAATATGAAAGTTAGAGCTTCAGTAAAGCCAATTTGCGAAAAGTGCAAGGTAATCAAGAGACATGGAAAAGTCATGGTAATCTGTGAAAATCCTAAGCATAAGCAGAGACAAGGCTAATAAAATAGGTTATAATATTATGACGTGCTGTTTTGCCGGGAACTCAGTACAGCTTTATTAAATGTAACCCCTGTCTATATCACCCCCGGGTTGGTGACGGAAGATAGGAAAGGAGGAAGAAATGGCAAGAATTGCCGGAGTTGACCTACCTAGAGATAAGAGAATCGAAATCGGTCTTACTTATATCTATGGAATCGGTCTAGTAACATCCAAGGACATCCTCGCTAAAGCAGGAGTGGATGGTGACATCAGAGTAAGAGATCTTACAGAAGAAGATGCCGGAAAGATAAGAAAGGTCATTGAGACTGAGCATATCGTAGAAGGTGATCTAAGAAGAGAAGTTTCCCTCAACATCAAGAGACTGATGGAGATCGGAAGCTACAGAGGAATCAGACACAGAAGAGGTCTCCCAGTTAGAGGCCAGAAGACCAAGACAAACGCAAGAACTCGTAAGGGTCCTAAGCGTCTTGCTGGCAAGAAGAAATAAGGACAAGGAGGTAGAGAAATATGGCAGCTGTTAAGAAGACAGTTAGAAAGAAGAAAAGAGAACGTAAAAACGTTGAAAGAGGCCAGGCTCACATCCAGTCCACATTTAACAACACACTAGTTACTCTAACAGATATGGACGGAAACGCACTATCATGGTCAAGCGCTGGCTCAAATGGCTTCAGAGGTTCGAGAAAGTCGACACCTTTCGCTGCACAGAGCGCTGCTGAAGTTGCAGCAAAGGCAGCTATGGAGCATGGTCTAAAGACAGTAGAGGTATACGTAAAGGGTCCTGGATCCGGTAGAGAAGCTGCTATCAGAGCACTTCAGACTGCTGGACTCAATGTAACAATGATTAAGGACATTACGCCAATTCCTCACAATGGATGCAGGCCACCTAAGAAGAGAAGAGTCTAAGCGGAAGGAGGAGTAACAATACATGGCTAGAAATAGAGAACCAGTACTGAAGAGAGCTAAAGCACTAGGCATCGAGCCACAGTACATGGGTATAAATAAGAAATCTAAGAGACAGGCTCAGCAGAGCAGAAGAAAGAAGAGCGAGTACGGTCTTCAGCTCAACGAGAAGCAGAAGGTTAAGTTCGTATACGGACTTCAGGAGAAGCAGTTCAGAAATCTATATGCTAAGGCTGAAAAGAGACCTGGACAGGTTGGTACAAACCTTCTCGTAATGCTCGAGAGCAGATTTGACAACGTTGTATTCAGAATGGGTTTTGCAGCTACAAGAAGAGAAGCTAGACAGCTCGTTAACCACGGACATTTCCTAGTTAATGGCAAGAAGGCTAACATCCCTTCAATGGAACTCAAGGCTGGAGACGTAATCACCGTAAAGGAAAAGTCTCAGTCATCTCCTAAGTTCAAGGAGCTTAAGGATATGGTTATTACAACTCCACAGTGGATCAGCATTGATCTTAACAAGCTTGAGGGTAAAATCGTTACAGCACCAAGCCGTGAAGACATTGATCTACCGATTGCAGAGCACAGCATCGTTGAGTTCTACTCAAGATAGTCGCTCGATTAATTAATAAGTTTGCAGTTATTGCATTAATTAATAATCGTCAGGTCAGTAGATTTATGGGAGGAACAAAATGATTGAGATAGTAAAACCTACAATTACTAAGGAAATCGATGAAAATGGACAGTACGGAAAGTTCGTTGTAGAACCTCTCGAGAGAGGATACGGTACAACGCTCGGAAACTGCATGAGAAGAATTCTTCTCAGCTCTTTACCAGGAGCAGCTATCACTTCTGTCAAGATTGACGGTGTACTCCATGAGTTCTCAACTATTCCAGGTGTCAAAGAAGATGTTACAGAGATTATCTTGAACCTCAAGAGACTCGCTGTAAGAATCAATGGCGACGAAGAGAAGAGAGCTATTATCAATGCTGTTGGTGCTAGAGAAGTAACAGCAGCGGATATTATCGTTGATTCCGATACGGAGATTTTCAATCCAGATTTACACATTGCAACTCTAGCAGAGAATGCAACTTTGGTAATGGAGATGAACATCGCTTCGGGAAGAGGATATGTGCCTGCAGAGCAGAATAAGACAGATTCAACTCCTATAGCAGTTATTCCAGTAGACTCAATATTCACACCTGTTAAGAAGGTTAACTTCACAGTTGAGAATACAAGAGTTGGGCAGGTGACTGATTACGATAAGCTAACGCTTGAGCTTTGGACAGATGGGTCTATCACTCCTGAAGAGGGAGTTTCCATCGGCGCAAAGATCATGCTAGAGCACCTCAACCTATTCATTGGACTAGGCTCTGAGGTGAACGAGATGGACTTCATGGTTGAGAAGAGCGAAGCTCGTAAGGAGAAGGCGCTTGAGATGACAATTGAAGAGCTAGAGCTCTCAGTTCGTTCATTCAACTGCCTCAAGAGAGCTTCAATCAACACAGTTCAAGAGCTAACACAGCGCACTGAAGAAGACATGATGAAGGTTAGAAACCTCGGAATGAAGTCGCTTGTAGAAGTAAAGAATAAGCTTACAGAGCTCGGATTGAGCCTTAAGCCTAATGACGAAAACTAACTGAAAGGAGTAGAGACTGATGAATGGTTACAAGAAGCTGGGCAGAAATTCTGCACACAGAAAATCCATGCTAAGAAACCTCGTAACCGATCTATTCAGAGAAGGTAGAATTACTACAACTCTAGATAGAGCGAAGGAAGCAGGTCGTGAAGCTGAGAAGCTAGTTACTCTAGCTAAGCGTGGAGATCTTCATGCAAGAAGACAGGTTCTCGCATACGTTTTCGACGAAGATGTAGTTACAAAGCTCTTTGATGAGATCGCACCAGAGTACGCAGAGCGTAACGGTGGATACACAAGAGTTCTTAAGCTAGGACCTAGACAGGGAGATAATGCGGAGGTCGTATATCTCGAGCTCGTATAAGAGCGGTCGTCTAATCGATATAATTTGAATAAAGGGCTCTCCGTTAGGAGGGCTCTTTTTATATTAACAAACAAAAAACTGCACAAATATAAAGGTGAAAATACCAAAAAATCAACAAGTATTGACTTAAGAACAATTATCGGTAATAATATAATTATAAAAGATGCATAGTGTTATTGTGTTGGAATATTTACATAAATGATTTTAGTTCAGTAGAAGAGTAGTGTCATAGTGTATTTATTCAGAAAAGGTAGGTTAAAAGTGAAGAAGAAAACAGTCATATCGTTGCTATTGGTTTTCATTCTAGTTATATCATTGATGATAACTGGGTGTTCCAAGGGAGGGAGCGAGAGCAAAGAAAAAGGTTCAACATCAGGTACCATTGCTATTGTTAACCAGGATATAGGTGTTGAGAATGAAGGTAAGACCGTAAACTATTCAGAGGAATTTATCAAAACTCTTGATAAGAAGAAGTATAAGGTGGTTTCCAATGCAGACGCAGAGGAAGGAATCAAGAAGGGAACATATGCTGGAGCTATCTTCTTTCCATCTGACTTGTCGGCTAATATTTTAAATATTAACTATAAGAATCCACAGCCAATCAAGCTAGAATATAAGATTAGTAGCAAGCTTAATAAAGCATCTCACGATGGTACATCTGACCGAGTGTTCGAGACATATAAGAAATTTAACGACAAGCTTGCATATGCGTACGTTAACGCAATACTTGACGAGGTAGAACTTGGACAGTATAACGTAAGTGCTATCTTCAATAATGATGGTAGCAACTTGGCAGCTGCAAAAAAGCTTGCCGCAGGAAACTATAATGCGGATTTCAAAATGCCTAACATGCCTGAACAGAATGTTAAATACAATAATCAGGATACACGTAGACTTGCTGAAAACGGAAAGGCATACGCGGCAGACTTAAACGCATTATATAAAGAGGCATATGCTAAAAATTACGATACAATACGTGGTGAACTATTATCGCCAACACTGTCTAATGCTATACATGAGAAACTTGATCTAGTAGAGCTTGATATCGATGCTGCTGTAAATTACATCAACAATGTAAATAGATATAAAGAAGCAGTAGCAAAGTACAAAGAGGAAGTAGATAAATATCTTGCTACAGGAACAAACCGTGCTGATTTAGACGCTGCTAGAACAAAGGTCGATGATGCAGAGAGAATAGTTACGGATTCTGCTCCATCGTCATCCAATATAGCAAATCATAAAACTGATTTAGTAAACGCCGTTAGAAACTATCAAGGAACAATGGGTGACCTGTCATCAAAGCTCAGTCCTGAAACTATGACAAGGAATAGTAATGCTGGAGTAAGCTCATCTGGAGCAACATACGAAAAGGCAATAAAGTATAGAATGGATGACTTCCTGCAAATTCTGAATAGCACAACAGAGCAGCTTAATAGTGTTCAGAATGAGAATGTTTCGAAGCTAACTGCGGCATATTCAGAAAATAGCAAATTCACAATGGATACTGTAAAAGTTATGAACGAGACAAATGCTAAGAACCATGCAGCGCTTGATGCATCGGTAAATGCATTCAATAGAACTGCCGAAGCAAACAGCCTTGATACAAAAACAAGACTCAAGGCATTTAGCGAAATTCTGTCCAATGCTAAGGTTGAAGGCAGAGTAAGCAGTGATGTTATAAAGTTTTTAATACAGCCAACAATGCTGGTTGAAAAGAAGTAAAGTAAAGTCACTAAGGAGGAAGACATGACACAGATTAGACTAAATGCAGAAGGCCTATCACAGGCATCTTCAACTCTCAGATCACAGGGCAATGAGCTCGAAGGGCTAATCACACAGATGCAGAACGTTATTAACGCTCTGCCTGATAGCTGGGAGGGTGCAGCTGCTAACGCATATGTTGAGCAGTTTGCCGGACTAAAGCCAGGACTAGATGAGACTAGAGCGCTAGTTGAGACAATCGCTAGACAGATTGATCAGTCTCTAGCTGCTGCACAGGAACTTGACGCAAACATCGCAGGACAGTTCATATAAGCATTGTTGTCCTTCGGCATCTTATGGTGCCGAAGGATTTTTTGATGTTTAGGGGGTTAATATAACCGCTTATCAGAATTATAAGGAAGGAATAATGAGCATTACTGATAAATTAAAGGGTAGAGGTAATGTAAATCGTATCGTTTTGATCACAACGATACTTTTTCTGGTGTTCACAGCATTCTCTTCCATATATGCATATGCAGATGGAGCTGGCATATCACTAGACCCTGAAAGCATAAGTGGAGAGCATGGCAAAGAGGGGAATGTCCTATCTCAATACGGATTCGCTGTCTTTACTGATGAAAGTATGGCGAATATGAAGGATATTAAAGAAAAGAAAGAAGCGGACCAGAAGCAGATGGTTTCTAATCTTTTTGCCGTAGATTGGCAAGGGACAGGAAGCTATGATAGAGAGGTTCGAGATACTATAAATGAAGGCGAGCTATTTAGCAATGTAAATACTGGGACAGAAAGTACCTCGAAGACGAGCCACATCGGTATAGACACGATGAAAGTTATAGATGTATTGATCGTAGGAACTATGATGTGTATTATCTCGGTAATATTTATTAGGTGGAGAAGGAAGAAATATGAAAATATCCATAACAATAGCGCAAGGTGACACTGAAACGAGTGTAATTATAGATGACAGGAGAAGAATCTCCGATGTTATAAGTGAGCTTGCACGACAGGGGTATTTACCAAGAAATTGCAAAGCGTTCATGAGATCGGCTGTGCAGGAGCGAGTAATCAGCACTATTAATACCTTTCAGGAAGAAGGTATTTATTCGGGTGATAAAATTACGGAGATAGAGTAACGATGATGAAGATAAAAAAGAAAAAGAAAGCTGAGAGTAGTACAGCTATTAACATAGAAGAAGCTAGCAGCGATAAGAATTATACTATACGCCACCTGAAGACGGATTATCCCGTTGGAGAGGATAGAATTAAGCAACTTGCACTTACAAGTAAGAGGCTTGTTCCGTGCGAGATTACGAGTGAGGATGACTACTATGTGTTTTCCTATGAGACAAAGGGACTTAAGACGCTCGATAGGGTAAAAAGTGCAAGATTGATTGATAAATATGAGCTTTTGATCAACGTGAGTTTCCTTGAGGAGCTTACTGATATATACTCATTTTCGCTTAATCCAGACAATTTGATGGTTGATATAGGCTTTAGAGCATATGTACTGGATAGAACGTTCCAGACAAATGACAGTACTTTCTTAGCCGAGTATAAGGCTCTTGCCGGAGCAGTGCTCGATGGGTCGCATTCGTATGAAGATTTTTTGAAAGGGGGAAATGATCTGTTTTCCCAGACGGATGTGCTAAGCAAGGTACTAGCTGCAGATTCGGTAAACGGAGTAGTAAAAGCGGTAACTGAAGCGGCAGCTATTGAGCAGAAAAATTTAGACGAAAATTTCGTCACAGTGAAGAAAGAGGATATAGCAAGACACAAGGTACTGCTACCGGTGCTATGTACCATTATGATTATCGCACTTGCGCTCCTCGGATACGAATATTTCTATAAAGGCAGAACTAATAAGAAAATCTTGAATGCTACAGAACAGTATTTTGCTGAAGATTACGGTTCGGTTGGTAAGACGCTAACATCACTTAATGAAGGGAAAATGACGGATTCCACAAGATATATGGCAGCGGTTTCAGCCGTCAGAAGTAGCGGACTTACTGCGGCGCAGAAGGATAATATT
Organism: uncultured Mogibacterium sp.; assembly: GCF_938039775.1. Next base: position 8,128 of record NZ_CALHTQ010000055.1, read on the forward strand.
TTAAAGGCTATCAATAGATACAAGACGAACAAGGATTACCTAAACTACTGGGTAATGATTGGAAGAGGAGACTATATCGCTGCTGACGATTATGCTCAGAAGTTTGGAGATAATGAGCATCGCGTGTTTGCACTTGCTCAGAGACGTGCACAGGTGAGTAAGGATTCCTCAATGTCAGGTGCGAAGAAAACGGCGACGATTAACAAGTTAGATGAAGAGATTAAAAAGCTCCTTGAAGCAATTAAGGAAGACAAGTATGGTCTGACTAGCAAATCGGGAGATTCGGGAGCAGCGACACAATCAACTGCCAAGGCAAGTAGCTCTGGTGCGAGCAACGCAAATTCAAGTGGTGATAATTCAAGTGACGAACCGAAGCTTCTTAATTAGAAGCTTCGATCATAAATCTATTGCAGTAGGAAGATAATATGGATTACAGACTTTTATTATTCGAAGATGGCAAGTATACGGAGAGGGTAGTAGATGGAAAGTCACTAGGTGATGTGACGCCATTTTGTCGTGCCATTAATGAAGATGGCGAGACAGAACTTGTACTTCCCAAACAGTATGAAGCACTTTCTACAAGAGGAAAGCAAGTGGTGAAAATAGGGAATGAGGCGTCATGCGTAATTCGGCCTAACTCCGAAACTCCTTACACCGTCATAACAGGCAGAAGCCTCGAATCACATGGAGAAGTCTATGTTAATGGAGAAAAAGTTGCAGTGGCAGATCTTACTCCAGGAGATAAGATTCTGATTGGCGAAACTGAATTTATATACCACGAAGAGTGGCTAGAAATATGCGGAGTTTGTGGAGAAACATACGAAACAGATCTGATTTCATATATCGGCAAGCCAGAGCGTTTCGATGATTTCCCAATATACAAGCGTTCACCTAGAATAATCAAGACAGAGCCTTATGCTAAGATTCAGATTAAGACACCAGATAAAGAGGAGCGTCAGAAGAGAGGCGAACTCGTTAAGCGCATACTTCCTAGCTGCGTGATGATAATAGCTACGATTCTCATGAGCGTGTTCATGAGACGTGGCATGTTCATGATGGTTATGGTTGCGGCAACAGGTGCAACTATGATAATCACGGTTGTTACGCATTTTGATGATAAGAAAGCTAAGGCTGCAGAGAAAAAGGAGCGCACCGAGGCATACGAGGAGTACCTACTCAAGAAGAGGAAGGAGCTCTATGCTAGAACCGAGGAATTTAAGGAGTCAAAGAGGTACCATAACCTTAGCCTGGTGAAGATCGAAGATAAGGTAAAGCACTATTCAAATAGGATTTACGAGAGGAATTTCAACGATGAGGACTTCTTAACCGTATCGCTTGGCACAGCACCGGGAGTGCCTAGCTTCAAAATCGAGTGTGATGATGAAGGGTACGGTAGAGCTGGAGACAAGCTGTATAGTGAGATGCTTGATATATACAATAATTTCAAAGATGTTCAAGACATCCCATATGTCGTTGATCTCAAGAAATCTCACCTAGGAATCGTTGGAAGGCCTGAATACTGTAGAGCGAGACTGAGAGATATCGTAACACAGACAGCATTCTTTCAGAGTTACCACGATGTATGCATCGTGCCTGTTGTCGGAGAGGCAAATAGCTCAGAATATGACTGGATGCACTGGTTACCGCATACAGAGATTAGAAGTATCAATGTTTCTGGCGTAATCATAGGGGAAAACCAGCGTGACCAAGTGCTCGGGCACATCGCAAGAGAACTCAAGGCGAGAAGCTTGACCCGCGATGAGTCGAGGAAGGAAACTAGATTCACTCCTCATTATGTATTTCTCATCGATGAGTCAAAGCTTATTATCAACCACAGCATCATGGAGCACCTCAAGGAGGAAGGCTCGGAGCTTGGATTTACCCTTATATACATAACGCAGACGGAGAAGAATCTGCCCGAGAATGTTAAGACGATACTAGAAGTAGAGGCTAAGAACGAGGGCAAGGTTCTCATGGACGAAGGGCATCTTATCAATAAGAAGCTCGAGTTTGACATGGCAAATATTGACTATGAGACATTTGCAAGACGCCTAAAACCACTCATTCATAACAAAGGCGTTACTACACAGATTCCGGAGAATATCTCGTTCCTCGAGCTATACGGCGTGAAATCACCTGCGGAAATCGATGTCAGGAATCTATGGAACAGCAACGCGACTCATAGATCGCTATCAGTACCGCTTGGTGTGCGTGGTAAAGGAGATATTGTAACACTCGACTTACACGAGAAGGCGCATGGACCGCACGGACTTGTCGCAGGTACGACGGGCTCCGGAAAGTCGGAGATATTGCAGTCGTATATACTGTCTTTGGCGTGCAACTTCCATCCGCACGATGTGGGATTCCTGCTCATAGACTACAAAGGCGGGGGAATGGCGAACCTATTCAAGAAGCTACCGCACCTCCTCGGAACTATTACGAACCTTGACGGTGCTGAGAGCATGAGAGCGCTCGCATCTATCAAGAGCGAGCTCAAGAGACGCCAGGATGTATTTAATAGAAACGG
>NZ_CALHTQ010000056.1 GCF_938039775.1 uncultured Mogibacterium sp.
TCAAGTCTTGCCTCTTCTTGTAATCTAGCAAATCTTTCTCTCATTTCATCTAATTCTTGAGATTTAGTCTTGATATTTTCTATCATTTTTTCAACTTTTTTATTATCTTCACTTATATATGCTCTTGCCTTAGAAATTATACTTTCTGGTAAGCCCATTCTTTGTGCAATAGTTAAAGCATTACTTTCTCCAGGTATTCCTACCAATAATCTATATGTTGGAGAAAGTGTATCTGTATTAAATTCCATTGAGGCAGTTTCTATTCCTTCTTCATTGTAACCATAGGCTTTTACTTGGCTATAGTGAGTAGTTATGAAAGATTTAGCCTTCTTTTCATTTAAGTAGTCTATAACTGCCATTGCAAAAGCTGCCCCTTCTATTGGGTCAGTCCCAGAACCTAATTCATCAAGTAAAACCAAAGAGTTTTTTGTAACTGCTTCTAAAATTTCTTTTACATTTTTTAAATGAGCAGAGAATGATGATAGAGATTGCTCTATACTTTGTTCATCTCCTATATCGGCAAAAACTCCTTCAAAAAATCCTATCTTAGAATTTTCTGAGGCAGGAATTGGTATACCTGAAAGTGCCATTAAAGTTAAAAGCCCAGCAGTTTTTAAAGCAACAGTTTTACCCCCTGTATTTGGACCTGTTATAAGTAAGATATCATAGTCTTTTCCTATTTCAAAAGTTAAAGGAACAACCTTATCCTTATCCAGAAGAGGGTGCCTACCTGCTCGTATATCTAGAAATCCATCTTGATTGAGCTTCGGTGCGACAGCATCCATACTTACAGAAAGCCTGCCTTTCGCGTTTATAACATCGAGTTTTACAAGAAGCTCCTGATTATTTTTAAGTTCATTGTAATGCTCTCCAACTCTTTCAGATAGCATCTGCAGTATTCGTTCAATCTCCCTCTGTTCAGCCAGTTCAAGCTCCCTTAACTCATTATTCAGGCTAACTATTGCCTGTGGCTCTATAAAGAAAGTTGCCCCTGTCTTGGATTGATCATGTATTAGCCCAGGCACCTTACTACTATACTCACGCTTTACAGGAATTACATATCTTCCATTCCTTAAAGTTACTATTGAATCTTGTAAATAAGTATTGTTATTGCCTGTACTCGTATAGCTATCGATTTTTCGGCGAATACTTTCGTTCTTGTTTCTTATCTCTCGCCTAATTTTATTTAGTTCAGGCGAGGCATTATCCGACATCTCGTCTTCAGACAGTATACAGCGATTTATCTCACTCTCCAGTTTAGTGTTTGATGAAATTAATGAGTTTATCTCGCCAATCATCGGAATTTCTGGAACATCAGAAGAAAGGAAGTCTTTGACTTCCCTCGCACCAGCAAGACTTCTATTAATGGCAAGTAACTCTCTCATGGAGAGCGACCTTCCCTTACGAACAATGTCTAGCAGGCTTATTATATCCCCAATTTCTCCGACCGGAATACTGCCTTTATACAGAATAACGGAAACTGCTTCCGTAGTTTCCGTTAATGCTTCCTTAACCATCCGCATATTGGACATAGGTGTAAAGCCCTTAATGCGCTCGCGCGCAAGAGCTGAACCCGCCTGAGCGGAAAGCAAGTCTATTATTTTGTTGTACTCCAGAAGATTTAAAACCTTCTTATTCATTCTCACCTCTGAACTTCTGTAGGTTTCTGATTTCGTTCTTGAGGTTAGTATTCTCCATCTGAAGATCAAAGTATGCACTCTCAAGCTCTGCACACTTTGTCTCAAGATCTTTATACTTCTCACTCTCCTGAACGTTGATGTCAGAAGCAGTTGTCATCTTATCTTTTAAATCTGATACCTGTAGCTTAGCATCTTCCCAAAGAGAGATGTAGTGCTTAACATCGTTATCAAGCTGGTGATTCTCAGTCTGAAGCCTAAGTAGCAAATCACTATTATCCATCAGCTTCTCAGCTAAGTTAATAGCTGTCAAAACTGCACTTCTGTAATTTGGGTTGCTATTAAGCATCTTGCTAGTATGTCTAAGCTCATCGTCAACGTACTTAGCAATTTCTTTAATCTTATCCTCGCTCTTGTCTCCAGATAGGACATAGTCATTGCCACAGATTGTTACGTCTGCTTTGCATTTTTCCATAATATACTCCATTCTGCTATAAACGTTGTATTCATACTATCACTTAACACACCTTACTGCCTCATACATAAGTAGAGAGGCACAAATAGCCGCATTAAGTGATTCAACTTCTCCTTGCATCGGTATAGTCACATGGACGTTGGAAGATTCCATAATCTCGTCACTTATACCATTGCCTTCATTTCCTATAACAAGTGCTACATCATTTGTAAGATTACACTCATAATAAGGATCCCCTTCTCTTGGATCTGTCACAACAATCTTCTTATCTAGCCTCGACACCAGTTTCTTGAACTCCTCAGCATCAGCAAGCTCAACAACAGAGACTCCAAATATCATCCCTGCAGATGCCCGTAATACTTTTGGCGAATAGATGTCTGCTGTGCCTTTAATCGTAGCGACTATAGAATACCCCGCTGCAACAGCAGTCCTAATCATAGTTCCTATATTGCCTGGATCCTGTATCCTGTCTAGCACGAGAATATTATCTCCGCGGCACAGCTCAAGATTATCTAGATTATCCAGTGTATAGGAACTTTTATTAACGACTGCAATAATTCCAGATCCATTTTCCGCGTCACTAATTTTCTCAAACAAAAATCGCGGAATCAGGTATATATTACGATAATCAACGCCAACAGCGAGTGCATTTGCTATCTCACTGTAATCAAAATCATCAGCTATAAGAACAAGCTCTACACACTGTCCTTTACTTAGCGCCGCCCTCACAAGGTTAATCCCTTCAATAACGAACTTACCTTGCTGATCACGGTACTTCTTCCTACTGAGTTTATTGATGAGACGTATCTTATCATTGTCAGGAGAACTAATTAATCTATATGATTCATTAGTTCTCCCTCTATATTCGTTATAAGCTTCCACTACTTAAGGAAGTCAGGAACATCGAAGTCAGATGATCCACTGTTGTCCTTGTGTTCTTCCTTCATGAAGTCACTCATATCAACAATCTGTCCTTCAAGGCCATCTACATTAACGCGTGTTCCACGAACGCTTGGTGATGCAACCTCAGGAGTCTCGTTGATTGGAGCAGAAAGTCCGCCACTAGTGAAATCTGTAGCGATAAGAGTGATTGACACTTTGTCGTTCATATTCTCATTAACAGTTGCTCCAAATATGATGTTAGCGTCTGGATCAGCCTCATCCTGAATTTTGCTAGCAATCTTGCTGATATCCTGCATACCCATATCGTATCCACCGCAAACATAAAGAAGAATGGATCTAGCACCATCAATCGACGTCTCAAGAAGCGGACTTTCGATTGCGTTTCTAACTGCATCTTCAATCTTGTTGTCGCCGGTTCCAACACCAACACCCATGTGAGCAACTCCTCTGCCCTCCATGATTGTCTTAACGTCTGCGAAATCAACGTTAACGATACCGTACTCAGAGATGAGATCAGAAATACCCTGAACACCCTGTCTTAGTACATCGTCAGCCATTGAGAACGCTTCAAGCATTGTAGTATTCTTCTCACTTGAGTCAATAAGTCTGTCATTAGGAATAATAACCAGAGAATCAACAAAGTTAGTCAGATACTGAATCCCCTTTGTAGCCCTGTTCCAACGCTTCTTACCTTCGAACGAAAATGGCTTAGTTACCACGGCAACTGTAAGAGCACCACAATCCATTGATGCCTTAGCGATGATTGGAGCAGCACCTGTTCCAGTTCCACCACCCATACCAGCAGTTACAAATACCATATCTGCATCCTGTAGATATCCGGAAATCTCTTCTAGAGTTTCCTCTGCAGCCTTCTGTCCGATCTCAGGATTAGCACCCGCACCACGACCTCCAGTTAGCTTCTCACCAATCTGAATCTTCACTTCAGCTTTGCACTTTGCAAGAGCCTGCTTATCAGTGTTAACTGCAATAAAGGTTACGCCTTGAAGATTCTCGTCAACCATTCTATTGATGGCGTTGCAACCGCCGCCGCCTACACCTACGACTTTGATAATCGCAGCATTATCAGTGCTGGATACGAAGTCTGAAACAAATTCCATCATAAAGCCCCTCCTATTATCGACTAAATCTAACTAATAATATCATATTGAATAGCACAATGCACTATATATACGGTTCTTTTTTACATTCATACCACAAAATACATGGTTTTTTATTGTTTTTGATTAACGAATAAACAATATTTGTAATACTATAGTTCTGGTGTAAAAGAAGCATATCCATCGGATGAAATTGTGATTGTGCCACGTTTAATATTCCTCTTAAACAGCTCATCGAGCACCTTATGCAGACGCCCCTTGTCAATGTTCTCTATGAGATCTTTATACTTGCTTCTTACAACTAATGAATCATATACATTTGCCGTAATAAACATTTCCGTTATATTTATCTTTGTAAAGTATACGTCACCTTTCTCCATCGACTTAAATAGTGTAAGGAGCTTATTGAATAGTTCTGGTTTGTTAACCTCCACATCCTCTCCGAGCTTTACTTTCTTGACTTTAAACCCCGTAACAATCGTGAGTTTAGGTTTCGTCTTTGTGATCCTGAGCAGAGTGCCGTTATTGTCAATAATTAAAAACCGATCTCCGTATGTCAAAGCTGCAACCTGCATCCGCTCTTTAACGTTAATGACAATCGTGCTAGGAAGCTTTCTATATACTCGAGCCTCTTCTATATACGGGTTTTTCTCAAGGTATTTGAGCATACTGCCTTTATTGAGCTTATAAATAATATTTCGACCTGTACTCGCATGTGCCATATTTGAGATTTCTTCGTCTGTAAAATACTTGTTGCCCTGTACTTCTATCGTATCTGCAGTAAAGAAATTTGACAAAGAGAACACTATAGCGGCAATTATTACTCCAACTACTATAAAGACTCTGGTAAAGAATCCCGGCATCTTGAGTTTGCGTTTGCGCTTTATTCTACGCTTCTCAATATCGTCGAGCTCCTCTTTATTATTGATAGTATTGTACGAATTTCCCTTATCATGTGAACCGGAAGCTTCTTCACTCTTATCATCTTCTGAATCAGTCTCACCATTTTCTGAAGATTCAGCAGTTTCATTGCTTTCATCAAGATTTTCATTGTTGCTTACATTTTCTGAATCAACTTTATCTTCGGTTTCATCCAAACTAGAATCTTTATCTATGCTTAAATCTACATTAGATTCTGATTCTGAATTTTCATCAGATATGAAATGAGAGTCTTCTTTACTTACCGAACTATCATCATCCTGAGCATCAGAGCTTGACGCATCGTTAGACTCGATATAGGCCTCAAGTTACTCCTTAGCGCCGTTAAAAAGCGATTCGAGATATTCTTCTTTATTCAATTCAGGTTGTGTACTATTATCCTTTGCCATTGAAACCCCTATCTTCGTCTTGCTTTTACATCACTTATTATCTCTTCACAAATTATCTTAGCAGCATCTATCGGTGCTGACTTATAGCTTCCAGCTTCCATCTCCTCTAAGAGTGTTGCATCAGAGTTTAGTGCCTTAAGTGCATTTAGAACTCTAACCTCTACATCTCCATTTTCAGTTATGAGAACAGCGCCACCGTTATCGGCTACCGCTTTAGCGTTATAATACTGGTGATCACCCGTTACATTTGGCGAAGGAATAAAAATAGCTGCACGACCAGCCATAGTTACCTCAGCAGTCGAAAGCGCACCTGATCTACATATAATTACGTTACTTACCGATAGCATCTTTGCCATATCCGATATGTAAGGCATAACTCTGACGTTTGCAGGTGCTTCCTTCCCACCCAAAGTCAGTCTTGCTTTAACGTGCTCATAGTAGTCCTTGCCTGTACCAAATAAAATAGTCACATTATCATCATTACCGTACTTGTTTATAATCTCAAGTCCTATATCATTGATTGTCTCTGCACCAAGGCTACCTCCAAATATCAAAACTACGAAATTATTCTGCGAAATACCTAGCTCATCACGAGCACTCTCTCTATTTTGCTCTCCAAATTCGCTTCTCACTGGATTCCCTGTATATACGACCTTCTCACTTGGAAAATACTTTCTTGCAGCCTCAAAGCCGAGGAATACCCTTCTCGCATACTTTGAAAGCAGCTTATTTGCCACACCCGGGTAAGCATTCTGTTCATGTATGTATACAGGTATCTTGAGAGCTTTTGCAGCTAAAACCACAGGGACGCTTACAAAACTCCCTGTACTCATAACAAGGTCTGGTTTGAATTCCTTCATTACGCTTATCGCCTGTCTCTTACCCCTTTCATTCTTGAAAAGAGTCTTCGCAAGTTTAAGCGGACTACTTCTGTCAAACCATCTTGAGTCAATGTATTTTAGATTATAGCCATATTTAGGTACTATATAGCGCTCCATACCTTCATCTGAACCTAGGTATAGAAACTCCACCTCATCATCAAATTTCTTGAATTGATCCGCAATCGCTAGCGCTGGATAAATATGTCCGCCAGTGATTCCTCCGGTCAAAATTACTCTCATCTCTAATTAGCCCTTCCTTGCTTAGATATATTTAGCATTATTCCCATTGACGCCATGAATACCCACAGAGATGTACCACCATAACTTACGAAAGGTAACGTGATACCAGTTGCTGGCATAGAAGCGGTCACAACAGCGACATTTACAATAACCTGTAGACCAAGCATGATAGCAATTCCTGCAGCCATAAACAGTCCTAGCTTGTCCTTAGCCTTGGAAGAAACCATGATGCATCTCCAGATAAGCACGAGATACACGACCATCATTATAAAGATTCCTATAAATCCAAGCTCTTCACCAATGATAGCAAGTATAAAGTCATTCTGTGGCTCTGGTAGATATAGGTTCTTTGATATGCTCTTACCTAGACCAAGCCCCTTGAACCCACCATTTCCAAGCGCAATTATGGACTGAGACACTTGATATCCCTCACCTTGAGCATCCTTAAAAGGATCCATCCAGTTGGTAAGTCTCGAATACCAGTGCGTATTTCTAAAGAAAATCAATATAGAAATCATTCCCGCAACTAAGCTTCCAATAGCTACGATAATATATCTCCAAGCGAGCCCGCCTACAAATAGAATACCTATCATGATTGCTACAATTACGATGGCCGTGGATAAATTCGGCTGCTTAATAATGAGTCCTGCGTGAACTGCCATCAGGCCCAGAATGACAGATATGCCAGCAAGCCCTTGCTTAGCCTTTTTAGGGTTTTCTGCAAGATATGTCGCAGTAAAAATAATCATAGCGAGCTTTGATATTTCACTCGGTGTAATTCTAATCGGCCCTATAAAGATCCATCGTCTAGCGAAGTTAACCGTTACACCGAGAGGTGTGAAGAGAAGAAGAAGCATCACAACACTGAATATTGCAATCTGCTTATAATACTTAGAATACGAATGATAATCTATCTTTGAAAAAGCCAGTAAAATCGCAAAACCAGAGACAGCAAATGCAGTCTGTCTCTTTAGAAAGTAATAGGCATCCGTAGATTTTGCTAGTGTTGAATAATAACCAGCACTAAATACCATAACCACACCGAACATAGTAAGTGCAGCTACGAGTAGAAATATGGTGAAGTCGCTCTCCGTATATAAGCTGCTCATCGCACCATTAAAGAATTTACGGCTCGATGAAATCCTGCTAGCCTTAACGGTAGCTTCGCCACTCGTATTTTTGTTTTTCTTCGTTTTTTTAATTTTATTTGGTTTCTTCAATTTGGCTTTCCTCTATCCCAAACTTCAATGAATATTCTACGCTACCTGAGAAGCTGATTCACACAATTTTTGAAATGTTCTCCACGCTGCTCGTAACTGTCGTACATATCCCAACTTGCACAAGCCGGCGATAACAATACTTTATCCGCTTCAACAGATATCTCATGTGCCCTTTTAACGCAGTCATTCATATCACTCTCTAGGTATATCTTTGAAAAACCAGCAGCTCTTGCCGCTTTCTCAATCTCTTTCGCATCTCTTCCGAGAAGTATAAGTGCTTTTGCCCTACCTGCAAGGCTTTCACCAAGCTCGGTAAAGTCTTGAGCCTTCCCGTCTCCACCTGCAATAAGAATGATGTCAGGTTCTAACGCTTTAAGGGCTATTACAGAAGCATCTACATTAGTTCCTTTTGAGTCGTTGTAGAACTTAACACCATCAACGATGCCACAATATTCGATTCTGTGCTCAACACCAGGGAATTTCTTAATTGCCTCTGCTATTACCTCTGTATCAATTCCAGCAAAGAAGGAAACTGCTGCAGCTGCAAGTGCATTTTCAAGATTGTGGTTTCCGATAATCTTTAGCTCATCCCTACTGCAAATCTGATGGACGATGCCGCTTTCATCTTTGATTACGATGTATCCATCATCTATATATGCACCAAAATTAAGAAGCTCAAGCCTGCTAAAAGGCACAAGTTTTGCATTTATATCACTTGCAAGTGTAAGACAGGCCTTATCATCATAATTTATAATCATATAATCATCAGCAGTCTGGTTGGAGCCTATCGCTGCCTTACAAGCACCATAAGCTTCCATGCTGCCATGTCTATTGAGATGGTCTGGAGTAAAGTTAAGTATCGCAGAAACCATCGGTCTAAACTGCGAGATGGTTTCAAGCTGAAAGCTACTTGCTTCAACAATCATCCACTCGTCATCAGTTGATTCTTGTACCTTTGAAATCGTCGCGACACCAATATTTCCAACAACAGTATATTTCCTGCCAGACTCTTCAAATATCTTTCCAACTAAACTCGTAGTCGTTGTCTTTCCGTTAGTTCCCGTAATTGCCACATATTTGCCACGAGATAGTCTATATGCCATCTCTAGCTCTCCAATTATCTCTACACCCTTATTTCTTCCCTCATTAAGAAATTCAAGGCTAGGATTTACACCTGGACTTAAAACAACAACATCGAAGTAATCTATATGCTCTGGTGTCGAACCAAAGTAATAGTCTATGCCTTCTCTATCTAGGAATGTTATGAACTTAGGATCGATTTTGTCGACTGTATTGATATCCTGCGCTGTTACAGTCGCACCAAGAATATGAAGCTCCTTAACTGCCGCAACTCCGGAACGCCCCATACCAACGACAAGAATTTTTTTTGAGGAAATTTCTCTTCTATATTCATCAACTGTATAACTCATAATTTGCTCCTAACCAGTTTTAAGCAACCGAGAAATATGCAATTACACTCGCGCATATGGTCACGAGCGTAAATAGCTTCACTACGTTGTACTCCTTAATTCCACCGAGCTCAAAGTGATGATGGATAGGAGCCATACGGAAGAATCTCTTACCGCCTGTCCTGCGGAAGTACACGACCTGAATGATAACCGAAAGAGATTCAATTACGTAAATTATTCCAGCTATAGGAAGTAAGAATTCCGTCTTGCTCACAATTGCAATTGCCGAAAGGACTCCACCGAGGGCCATCGAACCTGTGTCTCCCATGAAAATTTTTGCTGGATACTTATTGAAAACTAGGAACCCTATGAGCGATCCAGCGATAGCAAGACCACTAACCATAAGGATATATACATCGTGAGTATATCCAACTGCTGCAAACAGAATTGCAACGATGAGTGTTACTGTAGAAGCAAGACCATCTAGTCCATCTGACAAGTTTACTCCATTAGACATCGCAACTTCCGTAAGAATCACGAATGGCATGAATAGCAGTCCAAAGTTTACATACACATTTGCAAAAGGAATAAGTACATCTGTACCGTTTCCGCCAAAGATCATGTATAGACCAATTCCAAGGCTGAGCAGTACCTGCAATAAAATCTTCTGCTTAGCTGTAAGACCTAGGTTAGTCTTCTTAGCAATCTTCTCGAAGTCATCGAGAAACCCGATAGCACCAAATACGAGCATCGTAAAGATAATTGCTATAGTGTTGGCAACTTCGCCATTTGAAACTATCCCTACAGCAAGCCCCACAGCAATACCAAGAACGATCATTATACCACCCATAGTCGGTGTTCCAGCCTTTTTCTTATGCGCCTCTGGTCCCTCTTCACGAATAAACTGACCAAACTGCTTCTGTTTGAGAAACGGGATTAAAACCTTAGTTCCTATTGTAGAAACCAATAGTGATATTATAAAAACAACTAAAAGTGAAATATTCATCTAGCCTCTTCCTTGCTACTTAATAGCTGAAATAACGTCTTCTAACTTCATACCACGCGATGCCTTTACCAAGATTAAATCTTTATCCCTTAGGATATCATTTATATCTTTAATTGCAGACTCTTTATCCTGATAATAGAGAATCTTTGTAGCGCTACCGTGTTTTAAATCTGTAGAGCAATTAGCTGCCTCGGCAGCTTTGGCAATAGCATTAGAATTCTTACCAATTGCAATCAGCAGTTCTAAACCAGCCTGCACTGCAAATGTTCCAACACTGGCATGTAGCGCTTCGGAGTCATCACCAAGTTCAAACATGTCCCCAAGAATTGCTACGTGCCTATCTGCCTTGGATGCCATGAGCATCTCTATTCCCGACTTCATGGATTCAGGACTAGCATTATATGCATCATTGATAATAGTTAAATTTTCTCTTCTGTCTACTTCAAGTCTACCAGACGAAAATTTTGTATCCGCAAGCGCTGATATAGCATCATCAGGCTTTATACCTAATCTAGTGCCTGCCGCAATAGCAAGTGCAGCATTTCCCAGATTGTGCGATCCAACGACAGGTATCTTTAATTCAAATGTTCCGTCGTACTTTTCATCACCTACTTGTACATCAAGTGAGCAACTCACTCCGTCGATGCCCAAATCTTTAATGTTGTAAATTTTGTAATTATCGTCAACTTTACTACCGATCGTTATAATTAATGCGCTGAAAGGTGCAATTTTACTGACATTTTCTCTAGTAAGCATGTCACAGTCCGAATTTACAATAATAGTTTCTTTGTCAGTAAAATATTTTGCTATGTCAAGCTTCTCTTTTGCAAGTTGATTGCGAGTTCCGAAGACTTCCAGGTGTGCAGTTCCTACATTTGTAACCACCCCTATGCTAGGTCTAACGATATCTGCAAGTTCTCGAATGTGGACAGATTCACCCGCTCCCATCTCTACAACTGCTACCTCGATATCCTCATCGAATCCAAATATAGTTAGTGGAACTCCATAGTCACTGTTTAGATTCCCAGGCGTCTTACCTGTCTTGTATCTAGCACCAAGTACAGCACCTACGAAGTCCTTCGTGCTAGTCTTACCAACACTGCCGGTAACCGCAACTTTGATTAGGTCTGTCCAGTCAGCAACATAGCGCTTTGCGAGCTGCATAAGCGCATCTCTTGTATTATCTACAAGGATTACTGTCATATCCCCAGATTCTGCAATCTTATTGCCCCATTCTAAGTTAGATACAACTACGGCATGGCAACCACTTTCTCTTACCATTGGTAGAAAGTCATGTCCATCATTTCTCTCGCCTATAACAGCAAAGAACAGTGTTCCTGCTTTAACCTGCCTGGAGTCAATCGCTACACTAGTAACTTCATCTGATCCAGCATTGGATATCAGCTTTGAGCCATGCATAGATTCAAGAATATATTTAATTCCTGTTTTCTTCATTAAACTATCCCTTAATTACTCACTATAAATATATACTGTTCCACCCTTTGCAAGCTTCTCGCCCTTCTTAGGGTACTGATCTATTACTACGAATGAATCGCCTGTTCCTTCTGGCATCTTCTTAGCCTTAAGGCCAGCTGAAGAGATTTTACTTATCGCCTCACTGCTGTTTAAACCAGTAACATCAGGAACGGATATCTCAGCTTTAGCTAGCGCATTTTTCTCACTCTTCGAGTACTTACGCTCTATGCCCTTATAAACAAGTGTCTTTTCAAGGATTTTCTTGACGATAGGACCAGCATTTGCCGCACCATATCTGCTCTTTTTAGGTCTCGTTACCATTACGAGTATAGATACCTGGGGATCATCCATAGGAGCCATAGCGATAAATGAGGCTATAGTCTGCTCGGAGTATCCTGCATTTTCAGCGATATTCGCCGTACCAGTCTTACCTCCAACTCTGTATCCCGCTAGATAAGCGCTCTCACCACCACCATCAGATACATAGTATTCCATGATGGCACGCATCTTGTCAGCAGTCGCTTTTGATATAGTCTGCCTGAGGCGACGATTCTTAATATTTCTCTTTACCTTTCCATCTGGTCCAATTACCTGCTTAACTACCTTAGGCTGCATCATGATACCATCATTACCAAGTGAGTTGATAGCAGTCATCAGCTGAATTGGCGATATCGCAATACCATGTCCATATCCCATAGTAGCAAGGTCAACATTGCTCACGGTGTTCTTTTTCTTGATAATTGGATCAGCTTCACCAGGCAGATCAACTCTTGTCTTCTGTGTAAATCCAAATATATCTATATACTTATAAAAATTGTACTTTCCCATGTCAAGCGCCACTCTCGCAAGCGCAGGGTTACAGGAATTTCCAACGGCTTCCGTTATGTTCTGTGTTCCATGAGGAACTGGGCTCCAGCAATTGAGCTTAGTTCCATCGACATTGATGTATCCTGGGCAGCTGTACCTGGATGAATCATTTGTCGTTCCACACTCGATTGCGGAAGAAGATGTGATAAGTTTGAATGTGGAGCCTGGTTCATATAGTCAACTAACAGCTGGGTTAGTCCACATTCTACTCAGATAAGCGCTCTTCTCCTTTGTGCTAAGCGCTTTAAATTTTTTAGCTTCTTCACCCGAAGGTGTATATGGATTATTAGGGTCATAGCTCGGTGTACTTGCCATTGCAAGAATATCTCCTGTGCGCGGATCCATTACAATGCAAGTGATTGATTCGGCTCCGGTATCCTCCATACCTTCTGCAAGAGCATCCTCAACATAGTGCTGTATTACCTCATCTATAGACGTTACGAGGCTATCTCCATTTTGAGGCGAATAGTATTTGCTACTACCAACTGAAAGCGAGTTTCCATATATATCAGTAGTTCTAACTACTCTGCCCTTTATTCCAGCAAGCTTTTCGTTATACTGATATTCTAGACCATTAAGACCTACATTCTTGCTGTCTACTGAGCCGAGAAGTGTTGAGGCAAATGTTCCGTTAGGATATGACCTTGTCACCTTTGTCTTTACAACTATATCTTCTCCCCATTCCTTCTGTGCTTTGTTTACTTGACTCTGATCTAGTCCTTTTGCCAAAAGAACGAGGTTTTCCTTGCCAGAAAGCTTTTTCTTCATATCCTTGCGACTTTCGCCCGATAGTTTTGCCAAATCATGCAAATTCTTTTCTTTTGCTGAGCTATCCAGATCCTTCTTCTTATAAAGATTGAGGGAGTATCCGTAAAGCTCGTACTTTGTAACAGTTTGAGCTAGGACTTTTTTGTTTCTATCGTAAATATTCCCTCTAACTGGCTCAAGTTCAGTGTCAATCTTCTGCATCTCAGCAGCTTTTGCATTTAAATCATCAGCTTTGATAACCTGCCAAAACGCTAGCCTAAAGATGAGAAGTGTAAAACATACCGCAATTATAAGGAAGCCTATACCAAGTCTAATCTTATTTTCAGCAGTAACAGCGGTACTAACACCCTTGTTCCCCACTGAACTTGCGGTAGATATCGATTCACGTGAATCATAACCCTTTGAGGTTATACCAACACGCCTCTCTGTACTCGAACCTCTGTTATTTACAGAGCTTCTCGTAGACTTCGAAGACTTTCTTTTGCCTGAATTTTTCTTATTCTTTTTATCTAAAGGATTGTGGAACTTTGCCATCAAATTCTCCTAATTAAATCTCTAAATATCCGTAATACTACAATCTATATTATATACCATATCTTGTTGTTTTTTATATATTTGTATATATATATTTGAAAAAGCCACCGACCCAATTCAGGATCAGTGGCATTATAATCAGTTAGGATTATTTATTCGTAAGCTTCATCCTTGATTGCCGATGCTAAATTCGTCTTGCTAGACGATTTTGAATCTCCGATAGTGATACAGTTCTGCGATTCGGAGTGTACCATTCCGTATTTCTCTGTCGCAGTCTTCTCTATCTTATTGATATTACTTGCATCATTAATCTTAGTATTCAGAGAGTCGACCTCCGCCTGGATATAGTCGTTCTTCTTCTGAAGCTGGTTGTTCTCCTGATTAAGGTTTGCTGCAAATGCCGACATCACAACTATCATCAGACACATGATACCTGCAAGAATAACACCTGCAAACATTCTTGAATTCTGCTTTGCTCTAGCGCTCCTTTTACTAGCTCCAGCAGTCCTTCTAACAACACCTACACCACTATTCATTGTTCCTGCTACATTTGTTGCAACCTGCATTTCCCTCTTCTCCCTTACTGAATACTGCTATATTTTTTCAATAACTCTTAGTTTCGCACTTCTAGCTCTCGGGTTCTCTTCAATCTCATGCTCACTTGCTATTAGTGGCTTTCTTGTAATCTTTCTTACGTCTGCCACTTTGCCACATACACACACTGGTAATTCCGGCGGACAAGTACAAGGATTAACTCTATTATTAAACGCATCCTTTACTATCCTATCCTCTAGTGAATGGAAAGTTATCACCGACATTCTTCCCCCTGGCGCTAGCAGTTCTGGAAGTTTCTCCATTGCTACTTTTAAGTGCTCTAGTTCACCATTCACTTCTATCCTTATGGCCTGGAATGTTCGTTTGGCCGGATGAGGACCTGTTCTTCTTGCTGAGGCTGGAATTGCAGCCTTTATAATCTCTACCAGTTGTCCCGTGGTTTCTATTTTGGTCTCGGTTCTCGCCTTGACTATGAACTTCGCTATTCGCGAAGCCCACCGCTCTTCTCCATACTCTTTAATAATTCGGAAAAGTTCAGCTTCTGGATACTCATTTACAACAGTAGCTGCTGTAAACACATCATCTTCATTCATGCGCATGTCCATCGGGGCATCGTGCATGTACGAAAAGCCTCTCTCTGCTGTATCTAGCTGATATGAGGAAACTCCTAAATCCAGCAGTATTCCGTCTACCGTACCGACTTCAGCTTTTATCTTATCGACATCACTATAGTTGGCATGTATAAACGTCTTCGCACACTTGAATTTCTCGAGTCTCTCTCTTGCTGTCTCAAGAGCAAAGTTATCTCTATCGACCGCTACTAGATGCCCTGCTTCACTAAGTCTCTCACAGATGCCAGATGAATGTCCTGCGCCTCCAACTGTTCCATCCATATATGTTCCATCCGCTTTGATATTGAGCGAATCGATCACTTCATTGAATAAAACAGGTATATGCTCGAACGTCATCTTCTCTCCTATAGTCCATACTCAGCTAGCTTTGCTATGAAGTCTTCGTCGTCCATAGGATTATCATCCTCGTTCTCGTTGAAGATTTCCTTGCTCCAAATCTCTATCTTATCCATCGCACCAAGCGTTACTAAGTCTTTGTCAATTCTCGCATAACTCTTTAAGTTCGCTGGCACTATGACTCTTCCCTGAGAGTCTAGCTTGCACTCACTCGCCTGCGAGAACAGTTTCCTTATGAACTCTCGTATCGCTGGATCAGACTGTCTAAGTTCCTTTAGTTTCTCAACTAACAGCCCCCAATCTTCCATCGTATAGATGTAGATGCAGCGGTCATATCCTCTAGAGAGAACGCATTCGCCGCCGAGCTGATTTCTGTACTTAGCCGGGATAATTAACCGGTTCTTGCTGTCTATTGAATTTTCATAAGTCCCGGTAAACATATCTTCCCTCTTTGCACACAAATTCTATTTTTCATAATTTCCTCTCCATTTTAAACCACTTCTCACCACAATTCAACACTTTATTGGTATTTTTATGTATTTTTCAGTATTTTCACTGTTTTTCCCATAAAAAAAGAAAGACTGCTTTTAAACAGTCTTTCTCTGAATTCTTCATCGATTATATATAATTAATTTTTGATTATTTTAGCTTCTATTCATCTATTCTTTTAAGACCTACAGCAGCCTCCAGATTTAACTCTCCATCTGCTTCAGTGTAGAAATAAATAAGTTTTTCTGCTCTTAGATCCATCTCTCCTGGTTCAACAGGCTCACTGCGATAGACCTTAAACTCGCTACCTAGCGGAGCCTCGTGAACATACCTTAAATTAATAGATGTTATGAAATATTTCTCCGCTTCAGGAATATTGTCATATAATTTCGCAGCATATACCGTATTGTTCATGTGCATGTTAATATCAATCATCGACACCGCGACCTTTGAGCTCTCAACCTCCTGAAATTCAAGCTCTTTGGGAATTCTAAATCGCCTCGGAACTGTCAGCTTTGGCTCCTCATCCATCGAATACGACCCCATATCATAGTCTTTGCTGGCAATGAGCTTTCCTGAAATAGTATCGACAAGAGCCCAGTTACAAATAGCTCTAGCTACAAGCTCTCCGTCCTTGTACATCTCATATCCGCGCGGGAAATTAGCACCTTTGCCAGGAATAATCCAAGTTTCAACCTCCACATCTGAATACTTATAAACAGGTGCAAATACCTCGATGTTCATGCGGCTAACCACAAAAGCCTTATGCTCTTTGATATACATGTCATCGTACGCTACAGCCTCTGCCCGCATCTGCCTATCACCAGACTCCTGAAGGAGCTGCATAAGCTGCATGGGCTTTAGAGCTCCGTAGAGATCAACTTCATACGACCTTACATTGTAATGTTCTTTAAATCTCATCCTCGTCCTCTTCTCTCTATAACCTAATCACTTGCCCTGTTATAAATGATGAATCAACTGACGCTAGCTGCCTAGCTGCATCTGCGATATGTACTTCTGCACTAACGTCTTTGTCATAAATAATGGCATTTACACTTATATTCGACACGTTTAGAGACTTGGATAACGACCTTGTGAGCCCTTCGATATAAGCTTCAAGTATATCGCATGCAAAACCAGCCTCACACCCTTTTGCCGCAGTTATGATTATGCTGCTACTCTTGCGATTTAGGAATGGCCTCAGCGCCCTAATTGTATAGAATAAACCATCAACTTCTGCAATAACTTCGTGACGCCACTTATCACCATCCATATTATCAAATTTAGTGTCATCTGAAATGTCTATATTTAATACGAGAGTGTCAAGCTCATCATCAAAATATCCCCTAAGAACTTCTAGGGCTGACCACAGGGAATCAAGCTTCGATATCTTACACCTTATATTAAGTGCACTAGCCTCTTTACTTAAAGCAATAGCCTTATCGTATGAATTGCTGTAAAAAAAAGCAGTAGATGCACCGTATGACGCAAAGCTTCTCACAAGCATATCGCCAGCAGCATTTACACCGTCCGTTATCAGAACTCGTTTGCCTTTTCTCATGTTTTAGACCTCCAACACTATCGCTTTCGAACAGATTTATGTTATCACTTAGCACCAATAACATCAAGAGACCGCATGTGTGCGTTCACACATAGCGGCCTAATATACAATGTACCTTTTATTTAAATTAGGATGGTTTTACTTCCAGAAGTCAGTCTCCCCATTTACACCGATATCAGAAGCGATGAAGTGAGGAGCAAGCCCTGCGCTCTTCTGCTTCTTGTAGTCGCTGAGACACCTTACTGCTATACCACCAAGTATCAGGATTGCTGGCATATTGGTAATAACCATTAATCCCTGAGCCATATCAGCCATATTCCATACGAGATCCGCCTTTGCCACAGCGCCTACATAGATAAGAGCTATAGCAATACACCTAAATATTAACTCCTCATATCTCTTTAGATTTCTCTTGAGCACAAATGCCAAGCAGCCTTCACAGTATGAGTAGTTTCCGATAAGCGTTGTAAATGCAAAGAAGAACATCGACACTGCAATGAAGATCGGTCCAAAATTACCTAAGGTCGAATGAATAGCTGCCCGCACTAGACCTTGCTTTACTGGGTGTGAAACGTCAGCTGTCGCTGCAGCATTTACATAAATGACACCCATAAACGGAACAAGAACTTTTGTTACATCAGAAAGTCTCTTTGCTCCACCAAGTACAATTGCACCGAACATAATCGCAAGAATCACACTGATAACCTTTGGTGATTTATCATTGTAGAAGCTAAAGGTGCTGAATATCGACTGAAGATTATAAGCAGCGAGCATATTATATCCAACTGCATAAGTAAATATTACTATTAATTTCTCCCTAAAAAATAAGTCCGCAAAGTTATAACGTACAAAGTAAAAGTATTTTAGTATAAAAAGTTGATGCACGATTCCCCTAATAATCATGCATCAACGCGGAAATTATACCATAACACAAATAATGTGTCTATTATTTATCTAATATTAAATCTGTTGTATACCTTGCAATTGCAGGCTTTTGATTAGTCTCTCCTTACATTCTCGGCTAAGTTTCTTTATGTGCCACTCTCTGCTCATCGCTTCACGCTTATTGTCAAATTCTTCATAATACACACGACTAACCGGATTCCTTGTACTAGTGTATTTTGCACCATTTCCAGCATTGTGCGCCTCAACTCGCTTCGCTAGGTTTACTGTCCAGCCTGTGTATAGAGTACCATCTGCACACAGAACTATATAAGCATAAAACCCGTTAGTTTCAAGTGGTTTTATGCTTTTTATCTCACTGCCACTAGCAGACTTATATTTATACTTCAATGCCATCACCTGCTAATTGTATTCATAGCTTTTACAACATCATCCATGTGACCATAGTCGCCGCCTCTCTGGTAGCAACCGAGCGTGACAATGATGTATGTTTTGCCATTCTTCTCTGCCAATACAGCAATGCTCTTTCCAGCCTCAGGAGTGTATCCAAACTTTCCGCCGATGACGTCGAATTTCTTATTCTTGTATTTTTCAAAAGCGGCAATTACATCATTAGATATTTTTATTCCATCCGGATGGCGCTCAGTCTTTGTTGAAACGTATGACGGAGTAGTGAAAATCTTATAATATTCTTTGTCTTGAAGCGACTGCTTTAGGAGGCTTGTAACATCTGCAGCAGTCGAGTACTCACCTTTCTTATACACACCATCTGGTGTCTCGTAATGCGTATTTGCAAGACCTAAGGCCCTTGCCTCTTCATTCATTTCAATAACGAAACTCGCTATATCGCCACCCATAAGAATCGCAAGTGAGTTAGCAGCTGCGCCGTCAGACTGCATAATCATGGCATAAAATAGATCATTAAAATCAGTGCTCTCATCTGCACTATATCCAACCATATACTCACGTTGACGCTTGACGATCTTAACGGCCTCTTCAGTAACCTGCCCACTATCCGTCAAATTTAGACCTTTACTCTTCATTATTATGAGTGCTTTGCGGCAAGTCATGAGCTTGGTAAGAGATGCTATAGGAAGCTTCTCATCGCTATTAATATCAACCTCTACCGTGTCATCAGTTAAATTGTACACGTAGACACTTTTACTATTATACCCTGCCTTGCTCTTATCACCTTGCGTTCCACCTTCTCTATTGATTAAATAAATTATAACGCAAACGATTGCAACCAAGACGATTGCAATAGTTATAATGATATATTTACCTTTTCGTTTATTCATATTACCCAATAATTCCCTCATAGCAAAACACACTAGTCAACGTAGCAGCGAACCCTATCCAGTTGAACGCCAATGTTATTATAGCATCTCTAGAAATGCCGTGATTCTAGTGTTTAGTTGTCCCACATCCGCCTGCGAGTAATCGGTCTCCACACTAAGGTACGGGATACCCTTCTTCTCCGTTACGAACTTTCCAATCGACTTGGATTCGATGTTATATGTAAGACATGCTGTAAGTGACATATCGACTACACCATCTACTTTATATTGATCGATTAATCTTCCTAGCAGTTCATACCTATTCTTATTTGGTGTCATAACAGAGCAACCTATGCCAAGGTACCTATCTGCGATTGCTCCTACTATATCATCAGCTTCAGCATCTACAAGCCTATCGAAGCTCTTGTAACCAGAGCAGTTTTCGTAACACACCACAACGCCTCCATTGTCCTCAATAGCATTGACGACCTTCATGGTTCCACTCCCCATCGGACATCCTGTTATT
>NZ_CALHTQ010000057.1 GCF_938039775.1 uncultured Mogibacterium sp.
CATCTAGTGCCAAATACACCTCGAAGCCCATGTCGCGAATAGTCGTTGCAATCGCTTTGTGGCCGAGAGTAAATGGATCGAAAGTACCAGGGAAGAAGGCTACTTTATCGTACTCCTGAAACTCAAAAGCCCCTACTTCAGCGACATAGGTAGCAATAAATCTATAGATATAGTTAAGCACGGCTGAATTGTTGTAGAACTCCAGACCGAGGTCATCACCAATTAGCGGAATCATTGCAACGAGCCTCTTGAAGCAGTGAGATGCAATCCAGCTCTTTGATTCAAGGTCCATAACAGTGCTTCCAAAGATACGTATTCCAAGCACTCTCAGGGCTTCCTGTGAGATGGTAGCATTGTAGTGGCTTATGGACTTTACAATCATGCCGAGCAGCTTCTTCTTGTGTTCCTCAGCATTCTTGCTTGGCTTCGGCATCTTATCAAAGTTCTCGAGTAGCACGCCCATGGTGTTGAGCGATGCAGCAGCGGACTTGCTGCTTCCTGTATTTAACAGAATTTCAAGAGCATCAATCGTTTCAGTCTGCTCATTATCAGGCTGGTACATCATGAGCTGTCCGAGATAACCAGGGATGAACTTAAGGAACTGGTAGTCGCTGAGCTCGAGACCATTAAAGAGATCGATACAGAGTTCATTTATCTGGTCGCCAGGCATAGTACCGGCGAGTTCAATCAGACAGTCTCCAGCATGTTTACGAACAGCGATTACCTCACTGACCTTGATTAAGTTGACGAAGTGCGTAGCTATGTGCATAACATTGCCACCTTGCTTTGCCACTTCGTACATGTAATCAATGTTCGCAATTTTGGATATCCAAGATGTATTGGTCTTGAGGTTGTCGAGGAATAGAGCGGATGGCAGAGAGTCTGTCACATCACGGCCCTTAGGTACTCCAATTATACTTAGGCGCCTTGATTCAACATCCATACTTGAATCAGGGAAGAACCTCTCAATTACAGCGAGTGCGAGCAAATCGGTGTTTGGACTGTAGCTGTTAAGAATATCTTTTGTAAAGAACATTAGGCTCTCTAGGAACGATTCAGGCATCAGTTCCTTATCGATACATAGTGCGGTGCTGCATAACACGATAATCGTCTGCTCGTCGAGATCATCTACATGATAGTATTTCTCGAGCACATCAAAATACTTACTGCGGCACGAAGGTCTGCAATTCTTAATAACTTCATTTACAAAATCAGGAGTCGCTTCGATTATACGCTTTCTATGAAAATCCGTATGCTTTATAGACGGATTAATCAGTTTCTCAAGGTAGCTAGAGAATTGAGCGATATTAGTGGTGTCAGAATTCCTTGTGGGCACTGATTTTGGCAGCTCTTTCTTGTACTCCTCGCGAAATCTCGCGACTATCTGGCCCATTATCTGAGCAGCCTTTTCTCTGAGGTCGCTCTCTCTGTTAAATAGCATGTCATACATGAAATCGAGAACGATTACCTTCTGATCCTCCGTCATATAAGCTTTGTATTCGCCGAGAATATTCAGATAAGTTCTTATATTGCTCCACTGCATCTCACTCCTAGCTCTCTCAATGAGGCTGGAGAATTCTGCTGAATTATTAAATATCTTCATAAGGCGAATGTTGTGCTCGATAGCTCGGAACTTGAGCTGCGAAGTAGCCTCCGCACCATTAAGAAGTGCGAGCTCCCTCACTTTAGGAGCGCACTTGAATTTCGCAGCCTCAGACCAATCCTCTGGGAGATCGGTAGTTACACCATTTTCACGCATGAACTCCTCGAAGTCGAGAAGCTTGTTATATACCTTCTCGTATCGATGATTATTGGCTTCATTTATATTGTCGAGCTTAGTTAGGACTACATCGAATGCTTCTTCTAATGTAAAGAAATTTATCGTCTCTTGCTCATCCTCGTCTCTCGTACTTCTCACGCGGAAGTCCGCATAGATGAGTAGCAGTGACTCGACGGAGAGATTCTCTATTTCAAGGTCCCAAGTCGAGTGATTTGCAGCGATATGCATTATGGTCGGAAGTCCAAATCTAGTCAGGCAGTAATCCGTGTAATAATAATGTAGGTACGGCACACGACGTTCTTCCTCCTTACGGCATCCGTATTTACCAATATCGTGAGAAGCCGCTGCGGCGGATACGAGAGCAAGATCGACATTGATGCCAGCTTCATATAATTGCCTTGCAGTATACATAGCAACGTAGTGAACACCGCTGATATGCCCCAGCGTATTAAAAGGTGAAATATCTGAACTTAACCTCAAGAACTCATAGACATAATTGCTCTTAACAAGCTTACTAAAAGTCAGATATTCATCCGTAAATCTCTTACTAATCACTTCTTCATCGCTGAGAAGGTTGATGTCATAGCAAGGGTCGAAAGGCAGTACCCGTCTCTCGTATTGGTACACCCCGCGCATAAGCTGAAGTAAAATATTTCTGCCAGCCTTATATCTGTCAGGCTCAATCGGCCCTTCTAGGTGAGGGAATATCAAGTTAAGCAGGTATAGTCTAGTATGCTCGAGCCAACCTTCGCGTGGAGTGACTTCCAGCTCTGGCGTATAGCGTGAACAGATGCCGAGAATAGTTTTGGCATCATATCTGCCATGTCTACCAGCATGATAATATAGCTCATATATCATCTCGACGAAGTCTTCACGGGCAGTGCGCGCCTGCATAACCTCGCTGTCTATGCCAGCGTTCGTAATGAAGTCGGGGTCCAGAAGAGCTCCCTTGATTGTGCTAACCATTAATGCTTTGTTATCCATCTCAAATACCGTCTATCTATAAGCAATAACCTGTCTGGCAAAAGCTTGCCTCGTAAATGTTCTGACTCGCCTAGCCGAGAGTCTCACGAAGTGACTTAGCCTTATCGATAATCGCCATCGCCGTATCAAACTTGCTGAGCTTACCTAGCTCTATCTCATCATCTTCAGTGATAATCGTAACTACGTTGGTATCACCACCGAATCCAGCTCCGTCTTCACGCAAGCTATTCGCACATATCATGTCGAGTCCTTTGTGCTCGAGTTTACTGCGAGAGTTTTCGAGCAAGTTATGAGTTTCCATCGAGAAACCGCAGATAATCTGTTCAGGCTTTCTAACTTTCTTAAGTTCAGCCAAGATATCAGCAGTTCTCTTGAGCTCAATCACCATATCGCCGTCCTGCTTCTTAATCTTTTCGTCATAAGTAGAAACTGGCGTATAGTCGGCAACTGCAGCTGCCTTAAATATGTAGTCTGCCTTTGGGGCATGCTTCAGCACTTCGTCACACATCTCAGCAGATGTGGTAATCTCAATCGTGTTGACATACGGAATAGGCTCCAGATTCGTCTTACCGGTGACAAGCGTAACCTGTGCACCTCGGTATGCTGCCGCCTTGGCGAGTGCATATCCCATGCGTCCAGTCGAATGGTTGGTGATGTACCTAACAGGGTCAATGGATTCCTGCGTAGCACCTGCAGTTACAAGTACGTTCTTGCCCTTTAGATCCTTATCAAAAGCCAGGTCAAAGAGTATTTCCTCGAAAATAGTCTCTGGTTCAGGCATCTTGCCGACACCCACATCTCCGCAGGCCAATACTCCGCTCGATGGCTGCATGACTCTGATTCCAACCTTGAGAAGCCTCATGATATTGCCCTGAGTGATAGGGTTAAGAAACATCTGCGTATTCATCGCTGGAACGACTAGCTTAGGGCAGTTTGCGGCGAGGAACGTCGTAGTGAGCATATCGTCTGCCATACCGTATGATGCTTTGGCTATAAAGTTCGCAGTTGCTGGGGCAACGACAAAATAATCCGCCGCCTTGGCGATAGATATGTGCGCTACATCGAATTTAAAATCCCTGTCAAAAGTATCAGTCATGCATTTGTTGCCCGTCAGTGTCTCGAATACTAGTGGCGAGATGAATTCTGTCGCATTCTTAGTCATAATCACGTGTACATCTGCACGCTCCTTCTTGAGGGCGCTGACGAGAGATGCCGTCTTGTATGCGGCGATTCCGCCTGTGACACCAACAACAACACATTTATCTTTAAGCATGTGACTCCTCCTGTTATCTACATCTTGTGGTTAAATAATATAATATACTTTAATGTGTGATTTCTCAATCATAAACAAGTCATAAGTCGTATCAAAATGGCTAAAATTCAATACTTACTAGAGTTTTCCCTTGCACAACACGTCCCGCTTTGTTATAATAACAAGGCTATTGAAGAAGCACACGAGTGTGCACGATAGACTTTTAAGAAAAGGAGAACTAGCATGAAGGAAGGAATCCATCCTGATTATAAGGAATGTAACGTTACTTGCGCATGTGGTAATACCTTTACTACACTTTCAAACACTGACACTATGAGAGTTGAAGTATGCTCAGAGTGCCACCCATTCTTCACAGGTCAGCAGAAGTTTGCTAACCGTGGTGGACGTGTAGAAAAGTTCAAGAACAAATACAACCTTTAGGGAATCAATATTTAGAGGACGCTGTTTGCAGCGTCCTCATTTTAGAGCGTTTGGAACCACAGGCGGTGGTTTTCCTGACGCTTTTTTCATAGGTAATTGATACGCAAAATACAGTTCATCATGGCGCGGTGATTGATAGTCGCGAATCATTTGCAAGAACTGGTAAATATATAAATTTAACAATCTACAACTATAAGTAAAGGATGTAATTATGTTTGATAAGCTAGATTTTATACTAGAGAAGTACGAGGAACTATCGAAGAAGGTTTCCGACCCTGATGTCATAGCTAGACAGAAGGAGTGGCAGAAGCTAATGAAGGAGATGAGCGATCTCGAGCCAATCGTCAAGGAGTACACTGCGTACAAGAAGGCGAAGGAAGAGCTTGAAGAGGCTAAGGAAATCCTCGAAATGGAGGATGATGAAGAGCTGCGTGAAATGGCTCGTGAGGAACTGAAGGCAAGCGAGGCGGCAATCGAAGAGTACACAGAGAACCTCAAGATTCTGCTTCTACCTAAGGACCCTAACGATGACAAGAACGTAATCCTCGAGGTTAGAGCGGGAACGGGCGGAGATGAGGCAGCGTTATTTGGAAGCGACCTACTCCGTATGTACCTCAGATATGCCGAGAGAATGCGCTGGAAGACAGAGCTTATCGAGAGCAATGAGACCGAAATCGGCGGTGTTAAAGAAGTTGTTATGCTCGTTAAAGGTAAAGGAGCATATTCCAGACTCAAGTACGAGAGTGGTGTTCACAGAGTACAGAGAGTTCCAGAGACTGAGTCGGGTGGTAGAGTGCATACATCGGCTGCTTCAGTTGCGGTAATGCCAGAGGTGGATGACGTTGAGGTAAATCTCGACACTAACGATGTACGTGTAGACGTTTACAGAGCATCTGGAAATGGCGGACAGTGTGTAAATACTACGGACTCTGCGGTTAGACTTACTCACATGCCAACCGGTCTCGTTGTAACTTGTCAGGATGAGAAGTCGCAGATTAAGAATAAGGAGAAGGCCTTCAAGGTTCTTAAGTCAAGACTCTTTGACCTCATGCAGCAGGAACAGAACGACAAGATTGCGGCAGAGAGAAAGTCACAGATCGGATCAGGAGACAGATCTGAGAGAATCAGAACGTATAACTTCCCACAGAGCAGAATCACAGACCATAGAATCAACCTGACTCTATACAAGCTGGATTCATTCCTCGACGGTGACCTCGATGAAGTAATCGATGCGTTGATCACTGAGGACCAGGCGGAGAAGATGAAGGATTTCTAAAGCAAGAGAGGCGTCCAATGAAGACAAGAATTATCCTTCCTGACACAGAGGGAATCTCTGAAGCTGGGGCGATTCTGCGTGATGGCGGACTTGTGGCATTCCCAACTGAAACGGTATATGGGCTGGGTGCAAATGCGCTAGATGCTGTCGCTACAAAGCACATATATGAGGCAAAAGGCAGGCCAAGTGATAACCCGATGATAGTTCATGTTGCGAGCATTGATATGCTTAACGAGGTTGCTTCGGATGTTACAGATGAGCAGAAAGCCATTATGAGCAAGCTGTGGCCAGGGCCGATTACTTTCGTGCTTCGCAAGAACCCCAATGTTCCTGATGTTACTACAGGCGGTTTGGATACGGTTGCGGTGAGATGGCCGGCAAGGCGTGAAGCCGCTGAGATTATAGAGGCGGCAGGTGTGCCGATTGCAGCGCCGAGTGCCAACCTTTCTGGTAAACCGAGTCCGACGATATTTGAAGACGTTGCCGAGGACATGGACGGAAGAATCGATGCGATAGTCAAAGGTGAGAGAACTGCCATCGGTATAGAATCGACAGTTTTGGATCTGACATCCGAGATTCCTACTATACTTAGACCTGGCTTTATAACGAAGAGCCAGATTGAAGATGCTGTAGGCGGTGATGTTCAGTACGATCCATCATTATTCAAGAAGCCTGGAGCGTATGATTTCCATCCGAAGTCACCCGGCATGAAGTATAAGCACTATGCACCGAAGGCGGCGGTGAGAATCATAGAAGGCAGCAAGAGCGCGGTCTCTGCAGCGATTGCTGAACTAGAGTCTGAGTCAATGTCGAACAACCTGCGGACAGCTGTACTTGACTACATGGGGAATGGTGATAAGGCGGCGAATAACTTTTTTGCAGACCTCAGGCAGTGCGATAGAGACGGTGTGGATATAATATACATCGCGGCGTACGACTGGGACGAAGTCGGGTTTTCCGTCATGAACAGGATGGTTAAGTCGGCAGGGTACGACATTGTAAATGTTTGAAATGTTTAGAGCATTTATACACATAGAGCAGATATAATTTATATTATTTATGTGACATATATCGCTGAAATACATACAATAGATAGAGGCGAAGATATGCGAGGAGGAATTATATGAAGATTGCAATTGGCTGCGATCACGCAGGATATCCGCTAAAGGTAGCAGTAAAGGATAAGCTGGTCAAAGAAGGCTTCGAGGTAGTTGATTTTGGAACTGACTCAGTAGAGTCCGTTGATTACCCTAGCTATGGAAAGGCTGTTGGACATGCAGTTGCTGATGGCAAAGCCGAGAAGGGAATCGTTATCTGCGGCTCTGGAATCGGAATCTCTATCGCGGCGAATAAGGTCAAGGGTGTTAGATGTGCTCTCTGCACTTCCGTAGAGATGGCGGAGATGTCGAGAAGGCACAACGATGCGAACGTGCTCGCTATGGGCGCACGAATGATTGAGCAGGATTTGGCTTTTGAAATTGTGGACAAGTGGCTAACGACAGATTTTGAAGGTGGAAAGCACCTACGTCGCATAAATATGCTTGATGAATAGTGTATTTGGTATATACTTAATGATAAGTGAATTGAGATAATCAGGAGGATTATAATGGCTAACAGAGAAGGCAAGGTATATGTGTTTGATCACCCACTGATTCAGCACAAGACAGCTCTCATGAGAGACGTAAATACTAGCGTAAAGGAGTTCCGTGAGCTCGCGACTGAAGTTGCAATGCTTATGGGCTTTGAGGCAACAAGAGATCTGCCACTTGAAGAGGTTGATATCGAAACACCTATGTGCAAGACTACAGTTAAGATGCTTGAGGGAGAGGATATCGCAATTGTTCCGATTCTAAGAGCTGGACTAGGCTTCGTAGATGGAATGCTTGCACTAGTTCCAAATGCAAAGGTTGGACACGTTGGACTATACCGCGACCCAGAGACACATCTTCCTGTTGAATATTATTGCAAGCTACCTACAGACATCGAGAAGAGAAAGATTTTCGCTGTTGACCCAATGCTTGCAACTGGTGGAAGTGCCATTGCAGCAATTGATTCTATCAAGAGCAGAGGCGGACACGATATCGCATTCCTGTGCCTGATAGCTGCACCAGAAGGAATAGACGCTCTACATGAGGCGCATCCTGATATTGACATCTACATTGCGGCAAAAGACGAGAGACTCAACGAAAACGCTTACATTCTTCCAGGTCTTGGAGATGCAGGTGATAGACTTTACGGTACAAAGTAATCTCGGCAAGCTAATGATATTAAGCCTGCGGCGAGAGCTGCAGGCTATTTTTATAGGAGGGACACGATGATACAGATTCCAGATAATGTGAGTAAGTACACCAACGTATATGATGTACTTGAAGAAAGAGGCCTGATTGAACAGTGCACAGACCCAAAGGCTATGCGCGACCTACTCGGAAATGAGAAGATTAAGTTCTACGTAGGATTTGACCCAACAGCAGACTGCCTGCACGTTGGCCATCTAATCCAGATTATTATATTTGCGTATATGCTCAAATATGGTCATACACCAGTGGCTCTCGTCGGCGGTGGAACTGTAATGATCGGAGATCCTTCTGGCAGAACCGACCTGCGCCGTATGATGGACGTTGAGGAAATCGATGCAAACGGCAAGAAGTTCAAAGACCTATTTGACCGATTCCTTCCGTTCGATGACGAGTGGGAATACACGGGCAACGGTGGCGTCATGAAGCCAGGACACCAGAACAGAGAGCCTAAGCCAGGTCTTGCGGTAAGCGTTAATAATGCTCTTTGGCTCAGAAACCTCAACTACATCGAGTTCGCTCGTGAAATTGGCTCAGTATTTAACGTAAACGAGATGTTAAGAGCAGAGTGCTACAAGAGAAGACTTAAGGAAGGTCTGACTTTCCTAGAGTTCAATTACATGTTAATGCAGGGATACGACTTCTACGTAATGGCTAGAGACTTCGGACTCAAGGCGCAGTTCGGAGGAAATGACCAGTGGTCCAACATCATCGCTGGTGTAAATATCGCTAAGAAGAAATCAAACCTAGACGTATACGGCATGACCTTCTCGCTTCTAACCAAGAGTGATGGTGAGAAGATGGGTAAGACAGCAGGCGGTGCACTCTGGCTTAACGAGGACAGAGTTTCTGTATTCGACTTCTTCCAGTACTGGAGAAATGTAGCAGATGCAGACGTTAACAAGTGCCTACGTATGCTCACCTTCCTGCCTATGGATGAAGTAAATAGACTTTCTTCACTCGAAGGCGCAGAGATTAACAAGGCAAAAGAGATACTCGCTTACGAAGTTACTAAGCTAGTACACGGCGAAGCGAAAGCTCAGAAGGCTCTTGAAGATGCTCGTGCGGTGTTCGCAAGCGGCGGCACTAATGCAGCGACGATGCCAACTGTAGAACTTGAAAAGTCTGCATTTGAAGGCGAGGGCTTCGGCCTTGCTAGCCTGCTCAAGGAGATAGGTCTCGCGCAGTCTAACGGAGATGCATTCAGAACTATAGAGCAGGGCGGTGCTAGAATCAATGGCGAGCAGGTTACGGATAGAAAAAGGAGAGTGACACTAGCTGACTTTGAAGACGGCAAGCTTACAATTCAAAAGGGCAAGAAGAAATTCGTTGCAGTAACACTGAAGTAGCAAGTTAATACCGAGTAGCTTGTACTGTAGTGATTTTAGCAAGTAAACAAAAGCGCGCAGCGATGCGCGCTTTGGCTATTTTCAAAATATATAATTGTACATATAGAAAATATAAATACCTATATATTTAGGAGGTACAATATGGTAGAACAAGTTAATTTTGAAGATGTAAAACGTGATGTAATCCACGCATTCACTAATGGATGCATGTGTTCAGAGTCTGTAATTACGATCGCAAACAAACATTGGGACCTCGGGATGGGAGACGATGTCATGGCTATCGCAACGGGATTTCCGTTCGGTTTTGGCGATGGCGGTAACGTATGCGGAGCAGTGGCGTCAGCGACGATGGCACTCGGAAAAGTATTTGGCAGAGTAATCCCTGGAGACCCAAGCTATGAGAAATGCACATCGCTCGTAAGAGAACTCAATGACGATGTCATAGCAAAGTTTGGTAGTGCACTATGTCCAGACTTACTAGAGGGTTATGAATTTACAACACCGGTTCGCAAGGAACACTGCACCGAAATAGTGATAGCAGTGATGGAGTCCTTTGCACGGATCATGGAGCGCGAGTGTGGGGTTCATGTCTGTTAGCAAATGTGATATCTTAATGAAGACTATGATAATAGTGAAGTGTTGATAGAGAAAGAGGCAGTTTATGGCAAAGAAACAATCGAAATACGAGAGACCAGGCGGACTCAGAAAAGGCAGGATAGCGATAGGCATATTTGTAATCGTTGCATTAGCGACTATTGGGATAATGACTCGTGCATATCTAACCGGTGGCAAGAGCGCTATGGTCGGGGCGATGATTATTCTGATGACAGTGATGTATTCAGTCATAGCGTTCAATCTCGTAAAGCTAGTTAAGACGATGGAAGAACAGATGGTTAAGGATGCTGAGGCAGAAAAGGAAGCGGAAGAGAAGGCGAAGCATATCGGAAAAGGTGCTGCATACAAGACGTTAAAGAAGCAATCTAAGAATAAATAGATAAAGTTTCTAACGACCAGCCGTGACTGTGAGATATAATTTTTCGACAAGGTGCTGTTCGGTAAAAAAGACATATAAAAAATCGAGGAATTATGTCCTCGATTTCTTTTTATGGATATTCTATGGATGGATTATGTAATAACAGCAAATGTCTTGAAATTACCCTTGCTGTACTATTATAATAAATCCGAGAACATTGCATGTAAAATTAATTAAAATGAGTTAATTGATAGAAATATATAATAGCAATCCTCACAGGAGGTAAAATGGAAAATCGTAACGTAGCGACCTTTATAAAGGTTGTAGAGATGAATAATTTTACTAGGGCGGCAGAGAGTCTAGGATACTCACAAGCAGCTGTAACTGCTCAAATTAAACAGCTGGAGCATGAGCTTGGAGCACCCTTATTTGATAGAATTGGTAAGAGAATTAACCTGACTAGGGCGGGTGAAACATTCTTGCCATACGCATTCCGCCTGCTCAAAGCAGAGGATGAGGCGGTTGCATGTATCAGAGAGCAGGAGGGACTCAGCGGTACGCTGACAATAGGAACATCTTCAAGCCTTTCAATAGGAGCACTTCCGCATATCGCAATCGATTTCATCAAGGAATATCCTGATGTAAATGTAGTTATCAAGGTATCTGACTTTACGCAGGATCTACGTGAGAAGCTGGTTGCCGGAACTATGGATCTCGTGTTTACTATGGCCGAGACTCCAAACCCACAAAATTTTCAACGTATGCTGGAGAAAGACGTACCGATGGTATTCGTAGCTCACCCAGATCATCCGCTCGCTGGCAAGAAGGTTCAACTGCGCAAAATCCTTGCTGAGCAGCTAATCGTTGCAGATAGAGAAGTAGGATATACATTCTACTTGAATAAGTTTGCAAATGATATCGGTATGCAACTTGAACCTGCACTTGAGGTTGGTTCAGTAGCAGCAATTGTCAATATATTAGAGGGAGGATACGGTGTATCTTACCTGCCTTGGTTCGTCGTTGAGAAGCCAGTTGCTGAAGGCAAATTGGCAACAATTGATGTTACATGTCCGGATCCAGAGCTCAAGAGTACTATCATATGTCATAAGAGCAAGTGGATTGATCCAGTGATTAAGAAATTTATAGAGTTTATAAATGAAAGAATATAGGAAGGTTGTATGCAAAAACATCACAAAGTCGATTAGACTTGATTTTATATGCTCTGAATAACGAATGCCAGGTGCTATGTATTTTATTAATACATAGCACCATTTATATACATATATATATATAAATGGTAGAATTTCCATGTACATTATAGATAATTAACAATTAAGAGAGGACATTAATGTTGATGAATAAGGCAGTTAAAAAAAATATTAGCTTAATATTGAATCTTATGCTCATATTATTACTGCTCTCAAATACATCAATTGTATTTGCAGATGAAGATTTAAGCTCACTCCATCCTGTGCATTATTTTATGTATGGTGAGGACTGGCAGGGCCCTTTAGTTGATAAAAGTGCAGAAATCAAAAATGATAATTATTGGGTTGACTTAAAATATTCAAAAGTAGAAAACATTCCGGTAGCTGCAGGAGAACCTATAACATATTTTAAAACTCTTGTTCCTAAATATGTGTTGGAACCTAAAGATACTGCTGTTAATCAGCATGCAAAGGTTAGCACGATAATCAATTTTTGCTGTGCTCCTGAGTTTCTAAATACCGGCATTATTCCAAAGTGGAGCGGATTAAACATTTTCCTTCACCCTTTGAAACCACAAGATAACCCGTATTTTCAGCAATTCTCCACGATTCCTGAAGATAGAACAAATCCGCATAAGTTTAAACAAAGTGATATTTTAACTGCTGAAGAAACTAGTAAGCCATTAGAGAAATTACAAGTTTTAGCCGATATAAAGGCTAAGGGAAGCACCGATTCAAAGAAAATAGACGAATATAAGAAAGGCGATTCAATTGACCTTGAGTTTTCTATGAATGCCTCATGGTTCAAGCGTTATATGAATGGGTTTGCTTTGTTCTTAACTCAAACCGGCGGCATGTCGGATGAGGGAATTCAGAAAATTTACAATCAGTATGCAATGTCAGATGCACAAATTGTTTTTTCATTAGATATCCCAGATTGGGTAACTGTTAGTAACAATCCAACAGCTACAATTAGGGGATTAGATGGATTTACAGCAAATGTTTCGAAGGAAGGAAATACTTTGCTTATAAAATTACGTAAAAATGAAAAAGCTAAAGTTTGTAAATGGAAAGACTTGATTGAAAAAATTAATTCCATAGATACAAGTAACATTAATGTTAGTATTTCAGGACTAAAGGTTTCTAATGACGCAAGTCAAGATTCGCATGTAACTATAAGAGGTACGGTATCAGGAGTTTATGATTTTGCTACTTCTTATACAGAAAAATTTTATTTGCCATCTCCCGAACATAATAGTCATGAGGAGTTAGGTCCGGGACATGAGAATTGTGCGACCAGAAATTACTGGTCATTTGCAGCAATTCAAGATCCTAGTGGATTGGATAACGCGGCGGACTCAAATAAGCCAAACCAAATATCTTATACTTTCAAGGTAAATAAACCGGCTGATAACACCGTAACTTTCAAGGACGGAAATGCTACACACGCTACCGTAAAGGTGGAAAACGGCAAATCAATTGATAATGATGCTTTAGCTAATCAATCGATGCCAAGTGACCCAACAAAGAGTGGTTATATTTTTAAGGAATGGAATACTCAAAATGATGGAAAGGGAACTAAATTTACAGGTTCAACCATTGTTAACGAGGATATGGTAGTATATGCTATTTACAGCAAGAACCCGACTCCAAACAAACCTGGCAAGTTACCAAAGACGGGTGATAATATGAATATGCCATTGTATGTTGCGGTATTAGTTATATCAGGAGTATTATTGTTTGCATTATATTTCAAAAGAAGAAAAGACAATTAGTGTATTAATGTAAAATATCAGGAGCTGTCGCATGAGTGACAGCTCCATTTTTAACTTGATACTAAGGTTTTGTTGTTTTCAACAAGCAGGAATTTAACTTAACAATTCTTGTCTGAGACTTTCGCAAATTTCTGCCATCTCGCGCATATCCTCCTCTGGAACGAGTTCAGAAAGGTCATACTCAAGTGGATTCTTCGAGAAGTCAGAAAGTGTTTTATCTAAAAGAGCATAGTCTTGTGGTGCAGCAAGAACTGATACTCTGCGAGAATCTGTATCAAATGGCTCTAAGTCGTGCAGATCAACACTGCCATTTACCTTGCATTCTAATAATATTGCGGCAAGGTCAGTTATTATATCAATAGCGAAATGAAAATCAAGATATATCCCCATTGAATTAGTAAATCCCAAAGGAGAAACAGTTCTTCTGAAGTTTTCACCTTGTTTATTAACTCCTAAAGATTGCAGTATATTGGAAAACTCAATCTCGTCGCTACTTTGATCTTCTAAAAAAGCAATAAGGTTAAGGCTATCGTCACTGTCTCCGATGTAGTTATTCCAATATTTGTTTTCAATATACATTCAGGCATCCTCCGCAAATATCAATTTGTCGATTAATCATTGTAATTATATTATCATACAACATTTTGTCATACATCAAGTTTATAGTAATTAGATATTATTACGCAAAATCTAAAATGGCTACTCCCACAGGAATAGCCATTTAGTTATATGTTCGTTCACATTGTCTTAAAAGACTTCTACTTCTCGATTTTTCCTGCTAGAATTGCCGCCCCGTATGCGCCAGCATATCTACCGTCAGGAAGAGGGGTAACTGTTCTACCTAACTTCTTAGAGAGAAGCTCTGCAAAATATTCATTGCCGCTCAATCCGCCAGTTATCACGCATTTATCAGCGATTGCTTTCTTCTGACATAGTGTCACGACCTTAGTTGCTACACTGTCGATTACACCAGCTGCAATTTCTTCCTTAGGGCGACCTTCACCCATGTAGTTGATAACCTCAGATTCTGCAAAAACAGTGCATATCGAGCTAATCGGTATCGGATTTCCTCGTTGAGCTTCTTCAAATAGCTCTTCGATAGTAAGCCCAAGGCGATTTGCCATAACTTCAATGAACTTGCCAGTTCCAGCGGCACACTTATCATTCATGAGGAAGTCAACGGCCCTGCCATCTTGAACCAAGATATACTTGGTATCCTGCCCACCGACATCGATGATAGAGCAGTCTTCCTGTCCTGCCATCTCATAGCCGCCACGTCCGTGACATGTAATCTCGGTAATCACTTTATCCGCGTAGTCTACTGAGATTCGACCGTAGCCAGTTGCTACAATATTAGCGCTCTCTAAATCTACGCCGAGCTTCTCAAGGTTTTCCTTGATTATGCCAGCAGTAATCTTGCTGTTCCAGCCAGTCGGTAGCACCTCGAAGCGAGGCTTATTATCTTCTCCAATCACACAGACCTTCGAAGCGGTCGATCCAATATCAATTCCAATTCTAGTCATTTAAAATCCTTTTCATTTTGCCTAATCACATCTGACTTAGAGTACGCCAAATCGGCAAGCTTTATCTAACATATTAAGTATATCAAGTATACCAAGTATGCCAAGCTACAGCTAGTCGTGCGTAGCTCTAGACGTACTTGACTGAACTTAGCGAGTTCTACCCATATCTATGCCTGCTACTGTTGAATTCGTTATCTAGCCCGTTTATGGATATGTATCTTAGCTGCTGCTCTTCGGCAAGCTCCTTTATAAAAGGTACATCCTCTTCCTTTACCAGTAGCGACACACCGCAGCAAACGCTTAACTCGCGCGGAGTCGGGCTAATCTGGGCGTAACGTGAAGTTGCCTTTATAGCACGATACATTTCCATAGCATCGGTGTGATTATCGAACAAAACATAATAGTGGAGCATTTTAGCCTAGCACCTCGATAAATGCTTCGATACGTGTCTTGAGTTGCTGTGCATCGCTGTCAGTGTAGTCTGTCTCGATTCCGAGCACAGGGATTCCAGCTTCCTTGAGCTTATCCTCAAGCAGGTAGCCCTCGATGTCGTATGTCTGGCAGAACTTTAGGTTAACGTCGATTACAGCATCTACGTCATATTCCTTAGCAAGTCTGATTATATCGTCAAAACGACCTGAGTTAGGAGTGAAGCAAGCACAGTTAATCTTCATGTAACGGTCAGCGATATTTGAAACCATCTCATCAAGATTCTCACCTGATTCATCTACAAAGTTCTCAAAGTAACGAGTTCCAGTACATGTCTCTTCACATACAACAGCTGCACCAGAAGTCTCAATTAGATTATGCATCTTCCAGTTTGGAATAGCCATAGGTGTTCCAGAAATCATGATGCGCTTAGTTCCAGCAGGGAATACTGAAACGCCGTCAGCAACTCTCTTCTCGAGCTCGTCGCATAGCTTGTTAACCATAGTTGTGAATCTCTCAGGATCGTCGTAGTAAGCAATCTGCGAGATGAGGAGAGTGTCAGTTCCGCTGATAGGAACATTCTTGTTCTTACGTAGATCATATAGTCTCTTGAGAGCCGCACGCTTAGCGTTGATCTTCTTGATATTTTCAGCTAGCTTCTCAGGAGTGATCTTGTTGCCAGTCTCCTTTTCAACCATTTCAAGAAGATCGTGACATTCGTCAGCCCACTTCTCGATATCCTTAGGTCTCTTCATCTGAGGAAGATCCATGATGTGCATCTGAACGTCAGTGCCAAGGATTTCATAAGCCTTCTTCTTGCCATCGCAAGTGTTCTCGCCTATGTAGATATCAGCGAGTCTGTAGAAAGGACATGTCCTGTCAAATCTAGCTCCAAGCATAGCCTTGATGAGAGGACATGTGTTTGCTGGTAAATATCTCTCTCCGCCTGGTACCCAGAACTGAGAGCCTGCGCAAAGACCCGTAGCGATACCGTTACCTGCAAAGATAATCTCATCAGGAACGTAAGTACAGAATGTTCCGAAAACCTTGCCACCATTCTTTTTAAACTCAACTAGCTCAGCAGGGCGTAGACCGTGAACATCAGCGAGAACCATATCAAAGTAGTCCATAGCCTCTGGTCTATTCTCCTGAGAAAGAAATACGTCCCCGATTGCTCCTGGAAGAACGCTACATAGTAGATCGTGGTTTTCCACATCCATGCCGAGATCTTCCCACATCTTACGATAATCTGCCATTTTTAAACCTCCATAATAATAAGTCAAATATACTGATAAAATTATATCAACTAAGTGAGTAGTTCGAACATTGAATAAAATGATAAATTTTATACAATCTATAGAAATTTTTTATAATCATTTGACACTTTATAAATATGGTATGAGTGCAGGTGATAATTAGCAGATATTGTGGAAAGGGTGCTATCAAAAGAAGTGAGCATTCAGGAAATAGACTTATTATGAACATACTATTTTGGAAAAAATGTTGACAATTAAAATCAATGTGATACAATTGAATTGTTCAAAAGACGTTTAAGAAAACTAATTTATATATGAGATATTCATAGGAGGATATGAGATGGCACAGATTTATGATTTTAAGCTAGCTAGACCTGATGGAAGTGAGCTAAACCTTGCAGATAACAAGGGTAAGGTAATGATTATCGTTAACACTGCAACTGGATGTGGATTCACTCCTCAGTATGAGCCACTAGAGGCACTTTACAAGGAGCTACACGAGTCTGGACTTGAGATTATCGATATCCCTTGCAACCAGTTCGGTGGACAGGCACCTGGATCAGACGAAGAAATCCACGAGTTCTGCACACTCAACTACAACACAACATTCCCACAGCTTAAGAAGTCTGATGTAAACGGGGAGAACGAGCTTCCACTTTACACATTCCTTAAGAGCCAGAAGGGTTTCGAGGGCTTCGGAGACTTCCCAGACAGAGAGAAGTTTGAGGAGTTCGTTGCAATGGGCGATCCTGATTTCAGAAACAACGCTAACATCAAGTGGAACTTCACAAAGTTCATCGTAGATAGAGAAGGAAACGTAGTTGCAAGATTCGAGCCAACAGCTGATATGGCAGAGGTTGCTGCCTTTGTTAAGAGCCTTATCTAATCTATAAATATTCACACATAAAAGATTAAAGGTACACAGATAGTATGAATTATGAGACGCTTCGGCGTCTCTTTTTTTGCTTTGACATTATGATATAGCTGCGATAGTATCGTAGCAGTAAGATAGTGCTCGAATATTAGCGACTCTTGAGGTAGGAGAGATGAAGAAAAGCGGAATTAGCCTAAAATTCAATTATTTCATACAAGTTGGAGTAGCTGTGACTCTTGCTTCCTCGTTTAATGTATGGCTTGTAATTAGTGGGTCAGATATCGGTTTTGTTAAATACATTATAACTGCAGTTCTTTCATGCCTTGTTGCAGAAATATTTGTTAGAGTATTATCTCCTGTCAAATACATCGTGAATAGCCTGATATGGAAATCAAAAGAGAGCAAGCAGTCAGTATATGCCTTCTGGATATTAGTATATCTCAAGGGTCGCATTAACCACTCATGGCAATTATATATGATAAATGAACTCTTTATTCCAGATAAATACCTGCGATGCTCAATGAAGAATCTGAGCTATGAAGAAATAAGATTAGAATTACGAAGAGTGGAGATACTGACGGAAATCGTTATGTTCATTCTATACAGCTGTGTTTCATTTGCAATTTATAGGACTAGTAACATGCCGTTCTACTTGATTCCTCTTGCTGGAATGGCTATAGATATAGCAAATTCGAATATTGAAATGGAAATATTTAGAGGTAAATTCACGAAGCTTCGCGACTCAAAATATTTTGAATATTATGTAATTAGGGAGCGGTTACTCGCGGACTCTAATGATGAAGAAGCGATTAAGCGATTTTTAGAGCTCGAAGCTGAGAACTTTGAAGACAGAGAAAGAATTCACGAGAGGATATCAATCTGGAGCAGGATAGTCGTAGGAAAAGCTCTGAACAGAGAAACTCTTACAGAAGAGATGAAGTTCTTGCTAGAGAGAAAATATCTCGAAGTTGTGTGGGAACTATTCGTTACACATGAAACATTAAACTTACTGAATCTTTATATTGCATATGCAGTGGTAGTTGGAGAAACGAATACGGAGAAAGTCGCACTAAATATCTTAAACAGATGGAAATCTCAGGATATAGGGGCTAAGTTAAAGGCTAAGTTCGAAGCGTCTGAGCAGGCCTTTGGTGGGGATAGAACTAAGCTAAGGGAATTAAGGCTACGCGCTGGCGAGTTTTATGAGGAATTTGCAGACTGCAGAAATGATGTTGATGAAGTAAAGAAGGCTTGCATCAAATGAATAAAGCCTGAAAAGAATGATATTACTTAAATGAAAAATCGTTTGCAGCATTACACTGCAAACGATTTTTTATAACTAATTCGATATTAATCCAGCAGCGTCTCGGTAGCTGATACTATCTTGCTGCTTCTGCAATCGCTTCCACGAATGTTGGGTGTGGATGGATTGTGGAAGCTACATCTTCGAGTGTCAGCTTGTTTGAAATAGCTAGCGCCAATTCGCCTACGAGATCGGTAGCGCGGCCGCACATGAGCTGTGCGCCGAGCAATATATGGCTGTCTGCGTCGGCAATCAGCTTGATAGTGCCGCGGCCGAGGTCCTCGAGGACTGTCTTGCCGTTTGCACCCATAGCATACTTCTTAGTGATAACTTCGATACCCTGCTCCTTGGCCTCGTCCGCGGAGATGCCGACGGACGCAATCTCAGGCACCGTGTATATGCAAGTTGGGACT
Organism: uncultured Mogibacterium sp.; assembly: GCF_938039775.1. The sequence continues at coordinate 19,131 of NZ_CALHTQ010000057.1, forward strand.
GTTGCCATGCGGATTGGTGGTTCCTGTCCGTTCATGTGGGCAACTGCGTTTCTGCCCTCAGCTGTTGCTGTGTGAGCAAGCTCGATGCCGCCGATTGCGTCACCTATGCCATATATGCTCGGACTCGCCGACTGGTAGTTTTCGTTAACGGCGAGTCGGCCGCGCTCTCCTGCAAGATGCTGGAGCTGTTCAGATAGCAGACTAGGAACATCAGAGCGTCTGCCAACAGCCATGAGAACAGCATCTGCAGGGATAGATTTCTCTTCATCCTTTTCAGTATAGACAACCGCAAGTCTCCCGTCGGCCTGCTCAATTCTTACAACAGGGCACTTAGTTAGAACATCTATGCCATCCTTCTGCAGTCCCATCTTCAGACTGCGGGCCAATTCCTTATCAACAGTAGGAATGAGACGGTCTAGAGCCTCAACAACAGTTACGTGTGATCCAAAACCATTGTATACAGTAGCAAATTCAACACCGATAACGCCGCCGCCGATGATCACGAGATCATCGAAGGGCTTACCGCCCTGCTCGAGGAGCCTAGTCGAGTCCATAACACCCTCGAGCTCGGCGCCTTCAATAGGCGGAATAAACGGATTGCCACCAGTAGCAATCAAGATGAATTTGCCAGTTACCTCATGTGATTCGCCCTCTGCATCTGTATAAGATACAGTGTGCTCATCTTTGACTAGCGCGAGGCCATGAATTAGGTCAATCTTAGCCTTTGCAAGGCCAGTTTCAATGCCCTCGCGTAGGGTATCAAGCACCTCGTCCTTGCGAGTTCTAATAGCATCGAGGTCAACCTTAACATCAGCAGCATTAACGCCGATTTTAGCACCCTCTCTAGCTTCCTTAGCGAGCTCGGACGAGCGCATGATAGTTTTTGTAGGCACGCAGCCTCTGTTGAGGCAGGTGCCACCAACTCTATCCTTCTCAATTACAGCAACCTTCATGCCGTACTTAACAGCGTCAAAAGCAGCCTCGTAGCCACCAGGGCCAGCACCAATAACAACTAGATCATAATTAAATTCAGCCATATCTTCCTCTTTTCATAACGATAGTGCAG
>NZ_CALHTQ010000058.1 GCF_938039775.1 uncultured Mogibacterium sp.
ATAAGAATCAGTTTATAACATTTGGAGTACCTAAATTTTATATGGGCTCAGATGGTGCAGTGCAAACAGGTATATTTACTGCAAATAATGGTCACCTATATAATGCAGATGAACATACAGGTGAGATTATCCAGAAGGCACAGTGGATAGAAAAGAACGGTAAGAGATATTTTTCAAATGCTGAGGGAGAACTGTATAAAAATCAGTTCATTAGCTTTGGAAATACATATTATTATATGGGCTCAGATGGGGCAGTTGTTGTTGGTTCTTTTTACTATAATGGTGAAAGCTACACATCTAATCAAGAAGGTATTGTAAACGAATTAAATGGTCCTCCAGGAAGCAGGGTGCTTGGTATAGATGTTTCTTATGCACAGGGTGCTATTGACTGGAATAGAGTTGCGAAGGCAGGAATTAAATTTGCCATTATAAGAGCTGCATTTAGAGGCTATGGCACAGGACGCATTGTTGCAGATGAATGGTTTGAAAGAAACATTAAGGGAGCAACTGCTGCTGGGATTAAAGTAGGTGTATATTTCTTTTCGCAAGCTGTTAATGAAAAAGAAGGCGCTGAAGAGGCAGATTATATTGTTAATCAAATTAGAAATTACAAAGTAACTCTTCCTGTTGTTATAGACACGGAATATGTATCAGATTCTCGTGCGAGAGGCAATTTAATATCAAAAGAAATAAGAACAGCTGCAGTAAAAGCCTTCTGCGAGAAATCTCTTCAAAGAGGCTATACCCCTATGATATACGCAAGTACAAGTTGGCTAAATAATCAGCTTGATATGAGAAAACTCAGTGCATACAAGGTTTGGGTTGCGCAATATTACAGTCGTGTAACATATAATGGCAAGTATCAGTGCTGGCAGTATTCCAGCTCAGGCTCTGTAGACGGTATAAGCAATAGAGTTGATATGAACTATTGGTATAATAGATAAAACAGAAGGATATATAACTTCCTTAATTGAATATTAGATATATTAGAAAGGTGCAAATGTAATTTTTGTGCCTTTTTTTACTAAAATGAAGTTAACGAGACCTAATCATCCCAAGATTATTAATATCATGATATAATTAAACGGTTATTAAAACCCATAACCAACTCGGAGGAAACATGCTTTACGACATAGTCATAATAGGTGCAGGAATCACCGGCTCGATGCTCGCCAGAGAGCTTTCTAGGTATGAGCTCAAAATAGCGGTACTAGACAAGGAAAATGACATTGCAAATGGTGCGACGATGGCAAATTCCGCAATAATTCACACAGGATACGATCCTGAAGATGGTACGCTCAAGGCTGAGCTCAATGTAAAGGGGGCTCGCAAGTATCCTAAGATATGCGAGGAGTTGCACTGCCATATCAAGAATACGGGTGCGTTCGTAGTCGCATGTAATGATGAAGAGGAGAATCTACTCGAGGTGTTGGCTGAAAGGGCAGTCTGTAGGGGTATTCCCCATGAATTTTTAAGTGGAGATGAAGCTAGGGCGGCAGAGCCGAACCTCAGCGATAATATAACCAAGGCACTATCATTTCCAACGACATCCGTAATCTACCCTTGGGAGGTCGCTATCGCTTGCATGCAGGTGGCAGTAAACAATGGTGTAGATTTATTCCTAAACCACAAAGTGAGCACTATAGATAAGAATGGCAATGATTACATAATCACAGCAGGTGGCGAGACATTCAATGCTAAGGTGGTTCTAAATGCTTCTGGAATAGGCGCGGCAGAAATTTGCCGCATGGTGACAGAAGACGTCGATTTCGAAGTTACCCCTAGGCGAGGCGAATACTATGTAATCAGCAATGATGAACATATCGTAAATAATGTTATATTCCCAGTTCCGACTGCCAAGGGTAAGGGAGTGCTCGCAATTCCGACGGTTTATGGCAACACGCTAATTGGTCCGAACAGCGAGCAGCTTACTGAGAACATCTCGGTAGCGACGAGCATGGATGGAGGAAGCTACTTGCGAGAACACATTACCAAGATAATTAAGACGGTTCCGCTTCATAAGTCGATAAGGACATTTGCAGGGCTTAGACCGAGCACGACATCCAAAGACTTTATTATCGAGCCACTGGGAGAGCAGCATCCAAACTTTATCAACATCGCATCTATCGAGTCGCCTGGACTAGCGAGCGCGCCTGGGATTGCGGACTATGTGATAGAGAATTTTGTAGCGAATAGACTCTACCTTAAGGAGAACCCAGATGCGGTGATGACGAGAGAGAAGCCAATCGTCGTTTCAGAGTTGTCTGAAGAGGAGAGAGATAAACTCGTTTGTAAAAATCCGCAGTATGCAAATATCGTATGCAGATGCGAGACCATATCCGAAGGAGAGATAGTTTCAGCTATACATGAGGTGTGTGGTGCACGCAGTGTCAAGGGTATCAAGAAAAGGGTGCGCCCTGGAATGGGCAAGTGCCAAGGCGGATTCTGCGAACCAAAAGTCGTGGAAATTCTGGCACGAGAGCTTAAATGCTCGCCTGTCGATATCGTTCAAGATGGGCAGTATTCAAAGATTTTAGAGAGGGAGAATCGCTAATATGAGACATTGTCAGGCAGTGGTAATAGGTGGTGGCTGCGGCGGACTGGCTGCAGCTGCGAAACTAAAGTTGGAAGGGCTTGAAGATGTCATCCTTATCGAACGTGATGTCGAGCTTGGGGGAGTGCTCAACCAGTGCATACATAATGGATTTGGATTAACTACGTTCAAGGAGCAGCTGAGCGGACCTGCATTTGCAGAGAGATATGAGAGAGAAGCTGTAGCCGTTGGCGTCGAGATTAAACTAGGCACCATGGTTACCCATATGAGTGCAGACCGCATTATCGAGTATGTGAGTCAGGAAGAGGGATATCAGAAGCTTCAAGCAGATATCATCATCCTGGCAGTCGGTTGCTATGAGAGAAGCCGCGGTGCACTTGGAATACCTGGCGAGCGTCCAACTGGCGTATACACAGCGGGGCAGGCTCAGAGATATCTTAATATCGATGGATACATGGTCGGAAAGCGGGTGTTCATACTTGGTTCAGGCGATATCGGACTTATAATGGCTCGCAGGATGAGCCTCGAAGGAGCAGAAGTGCTCGGCGTTGCTGAGCTTATGCCGTACAGCAATGGACTACCTCGTAACATGAAGCAGTGCCTCTACGACTTTGGGATTCCTCTATATCTATCCCATACTGTAACTAACATATATGGACGTGATAGGCTCGAACGCATTGAGCTCACAAAGGTAGATGATAAGAGACAGCCGATTAAGGGAAGCGAGATGTATTTCGACGTAGATACACTGCTCCTAAGCGTTGGACTGATTCCTGAAAACACTCTAGCTGAAGAAGCCGGAATCGCAATGGATCAGAGCATACGTGGACCGGTAGTTGACGAAAATTACATGACGTCAGTTCCTGGAATATTTGCATGTGGAAATGGCCTTCACGTGCATGACCTCGCTGATTTTGTTACGAAGCAAGCGGGAGAAGCGGCGGTTGGTGCAGTGAGATATTACGAGACTATAAAGAGTGATATTCAAAAGTGTCACGATGCAGGATTAGATGATAAAGTGACGCAGGCTAGCGCTAAAGTATCGCAAGGAGATATCTATTATGAAGCGCATGCAGGAAATCTCGTAGGTTATGTAGTTCCAGCTAAGATTCATAGGGAGAATCTGCCAAAGGCAGTGACATTCTACTTTCGTGTCCGTAAGCCGATGAATGATATAGAGATTGAAATTCTTAAGGGTGATAAGCTGCTACGCACAATTCACAAGGATGCGGTAATTCCGTCTGAAATGGAGCAGGTGGTAATCGCAGGCAAATATCTTGAGGAAGTAGATGGCGACCTAACGGTTCAGATAAAGGAGAACTAAGATGAGAGATGCAGAATTAATTTGCGTAAACTGCCCTAAGGGCTGCAGAGTTACTGTACATCTTAAAAATGATAAAATCGTAGGAATTGAAGGATACAGTTGCAAAGAAGGCCTGAGTTACGCGGAGCAGGAGATAACTCGGCCGATGAGAATTCTGACATCGACGGTCAGAATCGACGGGGCGGTCAACCGAGTACTGCCGGTTATTACCGAGAGTGACATTCCGCTGGACATTTGGCACGAGGCTATGAGTGAGATTAAGAGACTCAGAGTTACGGCCCCCGTGGAGATAAACGATATAATCGTTAGTGACTTTATGGGTACAGGTGTGAATCTGATTGCGAGTAGGAGTATGAGGTAGTTTGTAGCGGTGTGATATAAACCATTAAGCCTTTTATATAAATCACCTTCGCTGTTGTCCTTACTATACCCAAATGTTATAATTATCCGTAAATGCGGGGCTGGCAATAATGCTTGTTCGGGCATTTTAGAAAAGAGATGTTTTATGAAGAAAAATAAAATCGGTAGTATTCTAGTAGCGGTAATTATTATAGGAAGTATTGTTGGAGCTGTCTTATTATACTTTATCGGATTTGCAATCATTCCTGGAATTCCGCTTGGCATAAGAATCGTAGCTGCGCTTATATGCGCAGGGATTATCTACGGAATACTACACATCTTAGTTGAAAGAATCCGTGAGATTCAGAAGGGGGAAGACGATGATCTTAGTAACTACTAACGAAATCGAAGGCAGAAAGGTTCAGACAATCGGACTAGTAAAGGGAAGCACAATCCAGACAGTTAACGCTATCAGAGACTTTGGTGCTGGACTCAAGACACTAGTTGGTGGAGAGCTTGTTAAGTACAACGAGATGATGAACAACGCTAGAGCACTTGCAACAAAGAGAATGGTTGACGAGGCTGAGAGTGTTGGTGCTGACGCAATCGTTGCAGTTCGCTATGCGTCCGCATCTGTAATGCAGAATGCTGCAGAGGTTATGGCATACGGAACAGCGGTTAAGTTCGTTGACTAATCGTCGATAACTGAGGCGTAAGCCAAAGCACTATAATTGAAATTTTCCGGGTCGGAGACGCTATGTTCAAGCGAACGCGTGTGAAGGCTCGGTTTTTCTTTTGTTTTTGATTTATATACACGCTACTTCCTTGCATATGTCACCTATGAGGAATATTATTATACGTATGCTTAAGATTATTAAATGGATAATAAAGTTAATATTGATAGTCATAGTACTGATCGTTGGAATAAATCTGTTCGTTAAGCTTGAAGGTGAGAGAAGTCTCCGTAGCATAGATCAGGTTAGTGGTAAATCATATGACTGTATTATAGTGCTCGGAGCAGGTGTATATGGTAATGGTGAACCTACCAAGATTCTGAAGGACAGACTTGACCGCGGTATTGAGCTGTACAAGGCTGGTGTCGCACCGAAGTTGCTGCTGTCAGGTGATAACGGTAAGACCAATTACGATGAGGTAAAGGTCATGAAAAATTACTGCCTTAAGCAGGGAGTTCCCGCAGAAGATATCTTTCTTGACCATGCAGGTTTCTCGACGTACGAGTCGATGTATCGCGCAAAGGCTATTTTTGGTGTTAAATCGGCGGTAGTTGTTACGCAGTATTATCACGAAGGAAGAGCGCTCTACACAGCCAAGAGACTAGGGATCAAGGCTGTAGGTGTAAGTGCAGTAGAGAAGAGCTACACTGGAGATGAGGCGCGTGCTGTTAGAGAATTCCTATCTAGGGAAAAGGCATTTGTGCAGTGCATAGCCAAGCCTAAGCCGACATTCCTCGGGGATAAGATAGATATTACGGGTGATGGACAGGTAAGCTGGTAACTGATTAGAAGTTAATAAAGTTGCTAATCAATAAAGAGATACGGCGTCGTGGTTAAGTGCTATGACGCTTTTTATTTGCACGAGGATGGGAGCTGCTGTATGAAACAAGTATTTATATTAGTGCATCATGGGTTGTTGACAAAAGAATTTAGTGCAATATAATTGTACATGCAAGGGGAGTCTAAAAAGGGTAATTTATACTAGAGATTTACTAAAAGCAGAGATGCCTTATGGGAAGGGCATGAGGTGGCTCGATTGAAGACTTTACAATGGTTGTAACAGGAGGTAATGGCTATGAGCTTTTACGATTATACAGTTCCAGCTGCAGATGGCAGTGAAGTGTCTATGAAGGACTACAAGGGAAAGGTTGTCCTCATTGTAAACACAGCGACAGGTTGCGGCTTTACACCTCAGTACGAACCGATTGAAGAGATGTATGAGAAATACCACGATCAGGGATTTGAGGTTCTCGATATTCCTTGCAATCAGTTCGCAGGCCAGACGCCTGGTAGCGATGAAGAGATTCGTGAATTCTGTACGCTTAATTACAAGACTAAGTTCCCACAGATGAAGAAATCTGATGTTAACGGTGAAAACCAGCTTGAGCTCTACAAGTTCCTTAAGGAGCAGAAGGGGTTCGAGGGTTTCGGTAAAGGACTGAAGGCAACAGGACTGTCGGTCATTGTAAAGAAAGTTGATCAGGATTATAAGAATAATCCTGATATTAAGTGGAACTTCACCAAGTTTGTAGTGGATAGAAGTGGCAACGTGGTTGCTAGATTCGAGCCGACTGCGAAGATGGATGAAGTTGAGAAGCTAGTGGCTTCTCTCATCTAAAATTGTTGTTCCAAGCCTACGGGCTGTAACATCCTTAATAATAAATATACTGCAATGGAGAAAGCGTGGCTTAGGCTACGTTTTTTCTTTTGCAACAAATACAGAATGTATTTGCATATAATACAAGTTTTGTGTACTTATTTGTGTAACTGCACTAGAAAACAGCAATTGCAAGATGATATAATAAATTAAAGATTGAATGGTATGTCCGTTCAGTCGTTTTTGTTTATGTGGACTATACTAAGGGAGGAACAATGAGTACAGCTGCTGAGACAAAAGAAAATAAGCTGGGAACTGCACCGATACCATCACTGATAATAAAGCTATCAGTGCCGCTTATGGTATCGATGTTTGTGCTATCGTTATATAACATCATAGATAGCATATTTGTTGCACAGATTAATGAAAATGCACTCACAGCCATATCGCTTTGCTTTCCCATTCAGTCGATGATGGTCGCGTTTGGAGTCGGAACAGCTATTGGAATGAGTGCTTTGATGTCGAGATATCTCGGAGCAAAGGAGTTCGACAAGGTAAATGCTACGGCGCAAAATGGAATATTTCTGAGCTTCGTAACATACGCGATATTCGTAGTCATAGGAGTCTTCGCAAGACCTTTTATAGAGATGCAGACTAGCGACCCTGAAATAATCGAGTACGGTGTTACGTATCTCAGAATCGTGTGCTGGCTCTCTGTTATGGTTTTCCTGCAGGTGACGATTGAGAGGCTTCTGCAGAGCACTGGCAAGACCATATATATATTTATCACACAGAGCATAGGTGCAATTATCAATATCATCATGGACCCAATCTTGATTTTCGGTCTATTTGGTGCACCGAAGATGGGGATTTCAGGTGCCGCTTATGCTACTGTATTCGGACAGACGGTGGGAGCGCTGCTCGGACTATATTTCAATGTCAAGAAGAATAGGGAGGTAAAGCTGAGTTTTAAAGGCTTTAGGCCTAGCTGGCAGACTATCAAAGAGATATACGAAATAGGTATCCCGTCAATTATCATGCAGTCTGTCGGATCGTTCATGGTGTTCGGACTCAATCAGATACTTGTAAAATTTACGACTACTGCAGTTGCCGCATTTGGAGCATACTTCAAACTCCAGAGTTTTATATTTATGCCGGTGTTCGGCATGAACAATGGAGTAGTGCCGATTATTGCGTATAACTATGGTGCACGGAACCGCAAGAGGCTAGATGAATCTATGAGACTATCTGCAATTTACGGTATAGTGATCATGACCTTGGGAATGTTCATATTCTGGACAATCCCACATGTGCTTCTCAGCTTCTTTGCGGCATCGCCAGAACTGATGAGGATTGGAACCGTTGAGCTAAGGATTATCTCATTGGTATTTCCATTTGCGGGATACTCAATCATGCGAGGCGGAGTATTCCAGGCTCTCGGCAAGAGCGTATATAGTATGTACGTATCCATAGTAAGGCAGCTAGTTGTACTGCTGCCAGCAGCATACTTCCTATCTAAACTCGGCAATGTCGACTATGTGTGGATGTCATTTGTATTTGCAGAATTCTTTGGACTTAGCATGTCAATCATGTATACTAGGAAGGTAAAAGTAGAGGTACTATAAAGGAGCTAACATGGAGGTTTATAACGGACAGAATATACATGAGAATAAAAAGGCTCTTCGCGCAAGATGCAGGGAGATTGTGAAGGGGCTCAGTCCTGAATATATAGATGTGGCAAGCGAGAAAATCACTGAACTCGTACTAGCAACTGATGCGTATAAGACTGCAAAGACTATATTTTGCTACATGTCGATGGGCGGTGAACCCGTTACAGATGCGATTATCGAGAGGGCGCTCGAAGATGGGAAGAGAGTTGGCATTCCTCTATGCGTAGGACCTCATGAGATGGTAGTCAAGGAGTATAAGCGTGGTGACGAGCTAGCGAGAGGTGCGTTCGGGATCAGAGAGCCACTTGCTGAAGCTACTGAAATTACTGCAGATGAGTTTGATCTAGCAATAGTTCCTTGCGTGGCATGCTCGAAGGACGGACGAAGAATCGGGCATGGCGCTGGTTACTATGATAGATTTCTCAGCGTATCGGGATTTAACAAGATTGCGCTTTGCTTTGAAAAACTTCTTACAGACGATATCCCGCTAGAAGAGACAGACGTATACATGGATGGAGTTGCGACTGAAGATGTAATCTATGGAACGCGATGGCGTGGCTAAGTTCAAGACGAAATTAACCAAAAGCAAGATGCACCATAGATTTGAGTATAGAGATAAGAGGTAAAACCATGACTAAAAATAAAATTGTATTGACCGGAGATAGACCGACCGGTAGGCTACATATCGGACATTATGTTGGGTCTCTGAGACAGAGACTCATCCTCCAGGATGATGCGAGCATAGACAAGATGTTCGTAATGATTGCCGACGCACAGGCATTAACAGATAATGCAGATAATCCAGAGAAGGTGCGAGAGAGCGTGCTTCAGGTAGCGATGGACTATCTGGCAATCGGACTCGATCCAGCTCGCACAACAATATTTATCCAGTCGCAGATTCCAGCGCTACACGAGATGACTATGTATTACATGAATCTCGTTACAGTAGCAAGAGTTCAGCGAAACCCTACAGTTAAGAATGAGATTAAGATGCGTGGCTTCGAAGCTAATCTGCCAGTCGGATTTTTTACATATCCTATCAGTCAGGCATCCGACATCACTGCCTTCATGGGTACAATCGTTCCAGTAGGTGAGGATCAGGAACCGATGATTGAGCAGTGCCGTGAGATAGTGCGTAAATTCAACGCTACATATGGTGAAGTTCTCGTTGAGCCAGAGATTTATTTACCTGAAAACAAGGTGTGCCTAAGACTTCCGGGAACTGATGGTCAGGCTAAAATGAGCAAGTCGCTCGGAAATACCATCTATCTATCGGATAGCGAACAGGAACTCAAGTCTAAGGTTATGAGCATGTATACTGACCCGAACCACATCAAGGTTGAGGATCCAGGTCAGGTTGAAGGGAACATGGTTTTTACATACCTAGACGCGTTTGTACAGCCTGACTCATTTGAAAAGTATCTTCCTGAGTATAAGGACCTCGACGAACTTAAGGCGCATTACAGAAGAGGCGGTCTAGGCGACGTTAAGGTTAAGAAATTCCTGCTCAAGGTGCTAAATGAGTTCCTCGAGCCAATCAGAGAGAGACGTGCATACTACGAGGAGAACCCAGAAGTAGTAGTTGACGTGCTGCGCAAAGGTACAGAGCTTGCAAATGCTGAAGCAGAAGCTACGCTTGACAGGATGAAGAAGGCGATGCAGATAGATTACTTCAATCAGTGGAACGAAGATTACAACCTCAAATAGATAAGACTAAGTGGTAGATTCGACGAGATTCGGACCTACCGCTTTTAATTTCTATAACTTTTTCATTCTATCTTCACAAAAATGCACATTACCGAGACACATTATTTTCTTTTGCATGGTAAAATTTATTTACTATTATGAAGAGGTGTTCTCATAGTACCACGAGCATAACGATGTGTGAGATTCAAATATGATTAAGAATGTTGTAGGCATGTACTTCAGCCCCTCAGGGGCAACTGCCAAGATAACTAAGAAGATTACAATTGAATTAACTGATAACATGCGTGATAGCTGCCTCGATGAGCTTAGCTATTCTTTTTACGATATGCTTGCATTAAGCTCTAGGCACGGTCATAACTCATCTATTGATTGCACTGATGAGACTATTGTAGTTATGGGGCTTCCTGTTATGTCAGGGCGCATCCCTGAGGTTTGCAAGGAGATGCTGTCTAAAGTAAACGGCAACGGAGCCTACCTAATTGCACTAGTATCTTATGGAAATAATAGTTACGGTGATGCACTATACGAGCTATACACCTATGCCAATGAACGTGGTTTCAAGGTGATAAGCGCAGCTGCATTTATCGCACAGCACTCGATGTTCCCGAGGATTGCGGCGAGTAGACCAGATACGAACGACATCAAGAAGATGATTGAGTTCAGCAGGATTAGCGCCAAGAAACTAAAGCGCTTCATATGTACAGACATCGCATCGATGCGCGGAAGACTTGCACCGCTAACGATTCCAGGCTCGATACCGAAGAGAAAGCCAATTAAACTGCCTATTCATCCTACTGCAAATTCTCTATGCATTGACTGTGGGAAGTGTGAAGAGGTGTGTCCGGTTGGGGCAATCAGTACTGACGACCTAAGAAAGTCAGACTCAAAGACCTGCATTTCGTGCACATCTTGCATAAAGGCATGTCCACAGGATGCCCGTGGATTCTACGGCTCGCTCGCCAAGGCGACGAGGATTGCGAGAGAGAAACTGCATTTTAAGAGAAAAGACCCAGAGTGGTTCATATAGTAGAAGATATTCCGAGAGCGCTGCTCTCGGTTTTTGTCTTTTTGAGTGGAAGTTTCATCACAATGACTGTGATTGCTTGACACAATAAATATTGCATATTAATATACAAGTATACAATCTAGCGTGTAAGTAAAAATTGGTATATTTAAGCGCGCGAGTTATGCAAGGGTAGATCAAAGGGCAAGGGAAAATCAAATTTTATGAGGTGAAACAGATGGGTGACATCAAGATTAATAAGAAATCGAATTTGCTTGAACAGGATCCGTATAATTATCAGCTTCAGGATGTAGAAGACCCTAATTTGATGCGCGAGTTTTTCGAGTATACGGAGATTCCAAAGGTTTCCTTTAACTTTAGAAGAAACCCACTCGGCATGCCTAAGGAGATATGGATTACAGATACGACATTTCGTGATGGACAGCAGTCGCGCGAGCCATATACGGTTGATCAGATTGTGGACATCTACAAGATGATGTCGAGGCTGTCTGGCCCAAACGGCAAGATTAGGCAGACAGAGTTTTTCGTATACAGCGACAGGGATAGACGCGCTATCGAGAAATGCAGAGAACTAGGATTAGATTTCCCTGAGATTACCACTTGGATTAGGGCTAAGAAAGAAGATTTTAAGCTCGTTCATGATATTGGTGTCAAGGAGACAGGCATCCTAGTTAGCTGCTCTGATTATCATATATTTACGAAGCTAGGTATGAACAGAAGGCAGGCGATGGAACACTACCTATCTGTTATTTCTGATGCTTTTGAGGCAGGAGTTATGCCGCGCTGTCACCTTGAGGATATTACGAGAGCGGATTTCTATGGTTTTGTAGTTCCTTTCGTAAAGGCGATTCAGGATCTCGCTATGCAGGCGAATATGCCAGTTAGAATCCGCGCATGCGATACACTTGGCTATGGAATTCCATACGGTGGAGTTGCTATGCCACGATCGGTACCGGGTATTATATATGGATTACAGCATTATGCTGGTGTGCCAAGTGAGATGATTGAGTGGCACGGACACAACGATTTCTACAAGGCAGTTACTAATGCTGCAACTGCATGGCTTTACGGAGCAGCGGCGGTAAATACTACGTTATTTGGCATAGGTGAGAGAACTGGAAACGTACCTCTTGAGGCGATGGTGTTCGAATATGCACAGCTGCGAGGTACACTTGACGGAATGGACACGACGGTTATCACGGAACTGGCTGAGTATTATGAGAATAAAATCGGATATCGCCTGCCTGAACAGACACCTTTTGTCGGCAAGAACTTCAATGTAACTAAGGCGGGAATTCACGCGGATGGACTTCTTAAAAACGAGGAAATCTACAATATATTCGATACTAAGAAGTTCTTAAGTAGACCTCCGTTAGTTTCGATTAATCAGAATAGCGGTACAGCGGGTGTTGCTGTATGGCTGAATGAAAAATATAACCTAGAGGGAGAACGTAAGGTGGATAAGCACAGCGAAGTGGTTCGCTATATCAAAAGCTGGATCGATGACCAATATAAGAATGGCAGAGTTTCTGTAATCGGAGCAGATGAGATAGATACTCTTGTCAACAAGTTTGTAACTGGCGAAACTGAAGGAAACTGGTAGGTAACGCAGATGGGATATACAATAGCTGAGAAAATTATTAGAGCTCACCTTGTTAGCGGTGAGATGAAGGTTGGCGAGGAAATCGGGCTCAGGATTGACCAGACTCTGACTCAGGATGCGACAGGAACTATGGCATATCTGGAGTTTGAAGCGATGGGAATACCGCAGGTCAAGACTGAACGGTCCGTCGCATATATTGATCACAATACTCTGCAGTCTGGATTTGAGAATGCAGATGATCATAAATATATTCAGACCGTGGCTGCAAAGCACGGTGTGTACTTCTCGAGACCTGGCAACGGCATCTGCCATCAGGTTCATTATGAGAGATTTGGCATTCCGGGCAAGACCCTGATTGGGTCTGATTCGCACACGCCAACTGGTGGTGGGCTCGGAATGCTGGCGATGGGTGCTGGTGGCATGGATGTAGCCGTTGCCATGGGCGGCGGAGCTTACCACATCCCTATGCCTAGGATGATTTTTGTGGAGCTAATCGGAGAGCTCCGCCCTAATGTGAGCGCCAAGGACATCATCTTAGAGGTTCTGCGCATGCTGTCTGTAAAGGGTGGTGTTGGCGCTATTGTCGAATACGGCGGCGAGGGTGTAGCGACGCTCAGCGTTCCTGAGCGTGCGACTATCACTAATATGGGCGCTGAGCTCGGAGCTACTACCTCGATTTTTCCTTCGGATGAGGTGACCAGGCAGTTTCTGGCCGCACAGGATAGAGAGGCTGACTGGTCTCCTCTGGCTAGTGACCCTGACGCTGAATATGCTGAGTGCTACTCTATCAATCTGAGCGAGCTTGAGCCTCTGGCTGCTTGCCCAAACAGTCCTGACAACGTAAAGCCTGTGAGAGAGCTAGTAGGTATAAAGGTTGATCAGGTGGCAATCGGTTCATGTACCAATTCATCTTTTGCAGATATGACTAAGACTTCGCTAGTGCTGAAGGGACACAAAATTGCAGATGGTGTTAGCTTAGGCATATCACCTGGCTCAAGGCAGGTTTTCTCAATGATGGCCGAGAGTGGTGCGCTGACAGATATGATAGATGCAGGCGCTAGGATTTTGGAATGCGCATGTGGACCATGCATAGGAATGGGGTTCTCTCCGAATTCGAAGGGTGTGAGTCTTAGAACCTTTAACAGGAACTTCCTTGGTCGTTCGGGGACTAAGGACGGACAGGTGTATCTAGTAAGCCCTGAAACAGCTGCAGCGTCAGCGCTCACAGGCTTTATCACAGATCCAACGACACTTCCGCCAATCGAAGAGACGCAGCAGCCAGACAGATTCCGTATCAATGATGACGGAATCATCGCACCACTGCCAGCAGCAGAAGCTGCGGCGGCAGAGGTGCTCCGCGGCCCCAATATCAAGCCGTTCCCAGAGACTAGACCGCTAGAAGACGAAATCGAGGCCGCGGTCATCCTCAAGGTCGGTGATAATATCACCACCGACCATATCATGCCGGCAGGCTCGAAGGTGCTGCCATACAGATCAAATATACCTAAGATATCTGAGTTCTGCTTCAGCGTAATAGATGAAACCTTTGCGACAAGGGCAAAGGACGCAGGAAAAGGATTCATAGTTGGTGGCTCGAACTACGGACAAGGTTCATCTAGAGAGCATGCGGCTCTAGCGCCTCTATATCTTGGAATAAAGGCAGTAATAGCAAAGAGTTTTGCCAGAATCCACGCAGCAAACCTAGTTAATGCTGGAATCCTGCCTCTAATATTTGAGAATCCAGATGACTACGATGAGATAGAACAAGGCGTTGTTCTCAGGCTAGATGATGTTAGATCGGCACTTAGAGAGGACAGAATTACTCTTTATGCAGGAGATAAGAAAATTCCACTTAAAATGGAACTGGCTGAGAGACAGAAAGAAGTTCTGCTTGCTGGTGGACTTCTAGACTATGCGGCGCTAGGAAACTAGGAAGCAAGTGAGAGAGTTTTCTGCAAATTAAACCTAGTCATATACTGAGTTTGGAGATGTGAAATGACTGATAAGATATATAGCTCCGAAATAGAGCGTGATATTAAAAGTGCAGTAGAGAATTTTGAAACTATGCTGCGCGAACAGGTTGATAGGAATCAGCGGATGAGGGCTGAAAGAGAAAATAAAGGCATAGACGCTAAAGAGGGACCTTTGGCGGATAATACAAAAGGGAACAAGGTGATAATCGGAACCGCTGCCGGTGACGGCATCGGCCCGATTATCATGACCGAAGCGGAGAAAGTGCTGGAAGCAGTCCTCCGGGACAGACTTACCAGCGGCTCTCTAGTCCTAAAGCCAATCGAAGGCTTCACCCTCGAAAACCGCCTCGCCGCAGGCAAGACAGTCCCGGACTCTGTCATGGCAGCGATGAGCGAGTGCGACGTACTGCTCAAAGGACCGACAACAACACCGAACGCTGCCATGAATACAGCAAATATCGAGAGCGCTAATGTCTACTTGCGCAAATCATTTGACCTATTTGCCAATGTCAGACCAGTTGCAATTCCAGAAGAAGGAATCGACTGGACATTCTTCCGTGAGAACACAGAAGGCGAATATGCATTAGGCAGCAAGGGCGAATATATCATGGGAGAATTGGCAGTCGATTTTAAGGTGACAACAGACGAGGGTACAGAGCGAATCGCCCGCGCCGCATATGAATATGCGAGAGCTAACGGCAAGAAGCGAGTATCTATAGTGACTAAAGCCAATATCATGAAGAAGACTGACGGCAACTTCCTTAATATCTGCCGTGAAGTCGCTAAGGAATACCCAGAGATTGAGACGGATTCGTGGTTCATCGATATCATGGCTGCTAATCTAGTCAACAAGGATATCAGAAACAACTTCCAAGTTTTTGTACTTCCTAATCTGTATGGTGATATAATTACTGATGAAGCGGCTCAGATTCAGGGTGGTGTCGGAACAGCTGGAAGTGCGAATATCGGTAGGAATTATGCGATATTTGAAGCTATACACGGCAGTGCTCCACGCATGATTGAAGAGGGGCTGGGCGAATATGCCAATCCGTCAAGTCTGCTCAAGGCAGCGGTGATGATGCTGTCGCATGTGGGATATGTAGATGAAGCAGAGAGTCTGGAGTCAGCGCTTGAAGCAGCTGACCAAGAGTTAGGATCACGCATGACGGGGATGGCAGGCGGAGCAACATGCCGAGAATACGCAGAACTAGTCATGTCGAGGTTATAATGATACAGAATTTCTGGATTTGTATAAATGCGGTCATACCGCTGATGATTTATCTGATAATCGGGATGCTCGTGAAGCGAGTAGGCCTTATAAATGACGACGAGGTGCACAGATTTAATCACCTCGTCTTTATTGTGCTCTTTCCTCCGATGATGTTCGAGAATCTCTATGGAGCGAAGCTCGGTACAGCTTTCAATCCAAGACTAATAATATTTGCACTTTCATTTCTGCTTTGCTACATAGCGTTCAGCATACCAGTGATTCACAAACTGGAGAAGCGTCCTGAAACGCGCGGAGCGATGATTCAGGCTATGTATAGGAGTAATTTTGTGCTTATGGGCCTCCCTATAGCGATAAATTTATGCGGTGCGGGAAATGTATCCAAGACAGCAATCCTAGTGACCGTAATTGTTCCGACGTATAATGTGCTGGCGGTTATCATCCTGGAATATTACCGGGGGGGACGTGCTAGTGTCTCTAAAATACTCCGCAAGATTATCACTAACCCGATAATTCTCGGCGCTGTGGCAGCATGTATTGCAATCGGATTTAATATAACAGTGCCTAAATCAGTAGACAGAGTAATCTATTCGTTATCTGAGTGCACAACACCAATGGCGATGATGCTTCTAGGTGCTTCATTCAACATCAAGAGTGTAAAGTCTGGCATGAGAAATCTCAGTATTGCTATAATCGCCAAATTAATAGTCTTACCTGCGATAGGATTGACTATTGCGACGATGCTAGGATTTAGAGATGTAGAATTCGTATCGCTGATAGTGATGATGGCGGCACCTTGTTCAGTATCATCATATACAATGGCAGAATCAATGGGTAGTGACGGAGAACTGGCAGGCAATGCAGTAATATTCACAACGGGATTTTCGATTATTACAATATTTGGCTGGCTATTTCTGTTTAAAAATATGGGAATGTTCTAAAAATAAAGATACATAGACGCTGCACAGCATGGGAGTTCTATGTATTTATTATGCAATCGAGTGAATAAAAAAACGAAAATATGAAATAAAATTCAAAATAAGTGTTGACAAAGACTCGCAACAAGAGTATATTCATACACAAGAACTACTAAAAATACATATCTGAATACCCAGATATAATTCTGTCTAATATGAACACCCAGATACAACTATGGTTAATCTTAATAAATAGATGGAATTCTAGCTAACCAGTAAGCCTGATTATTACAGTGGGGAACCTCAGATGTGTGCGAGCCGAAGGAACGCTCGATAGGATAGAAGTAGCGGAATATGTGAAGATTAGTTACAAAATTATTATTTAAAAGAAAGAGGCAACAGAAATGAAAAAGACTATTAGTAAAGTTTTGGCACTAATGATGTGTCTGATTATGGCAGGAGCACTTTCTGCGTGTGGCAGCAAGGATAAGGTGTACAAGGTATCTACAGAACCGACATACCCTCCATTTGACACAACGAATAAGGATGGTGACATCGTAGGATTTGATATGGATCTTATGAAGGCTATAGCAAAGGATCAGGGCTTCAAGGTTGAATTCGAATCGCTCGAGTTCGACGCACTAATTCCAGCTCTCAAGTCTGACAGCACAGATATCGTAATCGCAGGTATGAACGTAACACCTGAGCGTGCTAAGCAGGTAGCATTCTCTGATCCATACTACAAGACTGGAATTGTAGTTCTCGTAAAGAAAGACAACACGACAATTACAGGTTGGGATAGCTTCACTTCAGGAAGCGGACTCAAGGTAGCGGCACAGACTGGTACATCTCAGGCGGATATCGCCGAACAGCTCAAGAAAGAGGGCAAGATTTCTAAAGCTACTATCCTGAACCAGAACACAACGGCTCTTCAGCAGCTCGAGAACGGCGACGTGGATGCGGTGCTGGTGGACAAGCCGGTTGCAGTAGATATAGTTGCTTCGCAGGGAGCGAAATACAAGGTTGTAGGCGATATGAAGACTGACAGTGTTGCAGATGTTGCGATTGCAGTGAAGACTGACAACAAGGACCTACTCAAGAAGATCAATAAAGGTCTCAAGAATATCAAAGAAAACGGTACTTATGACAAGCTCGCTAAGAAGTGGAAGATAGAGCAGTAAAGCAGCATATTAAATAGACATAGACTAGATACAGCGATAGTCAATCGGCAATAAAATCTAGTTATGGGGAATATAGGGATAAAAAAAGAGGGATACACTTCATCACAGAAGTGAATCCCTCTTAGCTTATATTGATTTAGATGATGTCTTATCCGTAGAATGCCCAGATAAATGCATACCCAACTGTAGCCGCTGTAAGTGTAAATGGCACACCGATTTTCATAAAATCCGCAAATGTTACGATTTCTCCGTTCTTCCTCAAAATGCCAACTGCCGTAATATTAGCAGATGCCCCGACCGGAGTGAGGTTTCCGCCCAGTGTCGCACCACAGAGTAGACCGAGATATAGAAGAGTCGGATCGACACCAAGTGACGATGAAACACCTTGAAGCACAGGAAGCATAGTTGCAACATATGGGATATTATCAACGAAAGCCGAAATCAGGATTGAACCCCATACTATAATCGTGTAGAGGAGGAACATGTTGTTTCCGCCTGTACTTACGATGAGATCAGATATATCACTGATAACACCTACCTCTGTAAGTCCTGCGATTACTATAAATAGTCCGAACAATAGGAGCAAAGTCTCGATGTCGGCATCCTTCAAGGCAGCAATCGTACGGTCTCCATCACGTCTTCTCGCATAGTCAAAAATTATTGAAACGACCGCAAAGGTTATACATATAGCACCGTTAGTTATATCTGGTTTATTCGGGAAGAATGACACGAATATAAGAGTCGCTACTAGCCCTACCAGCATATATGTCGGAACGAGATTTTTTACTTCTGTATATTCTTCAGCTGCAACAGGCTGTCTATACTTTCTAAATAGAATCATCATAACAGGTACTGTTGCGAGAGCACCGAGTTCTACGGCAAAGAAGATTCCTGGCTTGCCGTGGAATACGAAGAAGGATGAGAAATCCATCTTTGCATACGAAGCGAGCATCATCGAAGTGGTATCACCAACGAGTGTAGCTGCACCTTGGAGATTCGAGGAGACGGCAATCGACAGCGTCATCGGAACGGGGGATACATCGAGCTTGCGGCAGATGGCTAGTCCGACAGGAGCTACCATGAGTACAGTCGCGACATTATCTACAAATGCAGAGATAAATCCAGAGAATAGCGACATGAAGATTATAACCATCAACATGTTCTTGGACTTATCGAGGAGTATGTCTGCGAGCTTGTTCGGCATCTTGGAGTCGATAAAATAGTGCACGAGAATCATCGTGCCAGATATCATCAGCAAGATATTCCAGTTCACAGACTGAATCGCTGTACTAGCGGACATAACACCAGCTATTAAGAAGACCGCTGCTGAAATAAGAGCGGCATGTACGCGGAACTTCTGGAAGAAGATCATCACAACGTACATGAGTATAAACATCGTAATTACTAAAATTTTCATAGGTTGAATTCTACCACAAAAGAATATGAAATTGGTGACTGTGAATGAAAATTTATAAAGAATATGAAATGAGTGACTGTAAATGAAAATTTATAAATAATATAAAAATGGGTGACTGTGAATGAAAATCTAAAATTAGTCTAAGAATAGTGCATTTGACTCAGATAATAGTGCAAATCTAGAGGTAATATAATTCGACAATTTATGGTAAAATAATTAAATAAAATAGAAAAAAAGAACAGGAAACCTCATAATGACAAAATCAATAAAAGTAAATAAGGACACCACATCTTCCATAGCAAGCGGCATTACTGGCGCATCTAGTGACATAAGACTTAGTCCATTGGCTTCTCAGGATGGTAGATCGACGATAACATCAAATAAAAGCAGCAAAACAGCCTACGACAAGATAAGAAATGCTACTTCAAAGTTTGACGAGACAATAACTGTGGATGCACATAATATACGCAGCCTCGGTGTGAAATTCGATGAATTTGACCGAGATATAAGCATGCAGTTGCAGTCAAAAGCACCAAGGCTAGATAGATAATATGAAGAATTTCACAGAAGAAGAGATAAGAGGCAAACTTAGAGAGTTTGAGGGAAAGCATGATGAACTTGAGTATCTGAAGCGCAAAGTAGGTAGTGAAATCGATGATGAACACTATTTTGCAAGTGGTAATGCGCAGCTAAATGAACAAGTCAGATATGAACTTTGCAGAAACGATGATAATGAACTAATCGGTATAATCGACAATACCTGCGATTCACTTGGTATAGTGAGCATGCAGAATTCTAGTGATTATGATGAAGTAAGAAATGAAGTGCAACGTCATCACGTAAGATTGTTCGATGAAGAAGATAGGTTATATCAGCAGCTTATAATTGCGAAAGAAGCAGAAAAGCAGGATAATAGATGATTCGAAAACCTCTATAAGACAGGTGCTAAAATTTTTAAATTCAGCATTCTTAGAAGATATGGAAAGCAGAAATCTACGAAAGGAAGTAATAGTGTGAGTGCAAGTTTTTACTTAGACCCAGCAGAAATCAAAGCCCAGTGCA
>NZ_CALHTQ010000059.1 GCF_938039775.1 uncultured Mogibacterium sp.
ACCGAGCCCGCCAGCTGAGCATCATCGAATCAAAATGCCTGGTGGCAACGTGGAAATTCGTGTTATCGACAAGATGGGTGACGACCTAACGGAGAATTTTCTTAAAGGAGCGATGGCATCACTCGAGATGGTGCTTAAGCGGAGTGATGAACTGGGTGAAGAAATCGAAGGCGCTATTCTCAAAGCTAACAGCCCCTCGTGCGGATGTGATCAGATATATGATGGGACATTTACAGGAACCTTGATTTCAGGAGATGGTATCTTTGCCAAAATTCTCAAAGAGCGAGGAATTCCAGTTATGAGTGAGAAGAATTTTAAAGATAAAATATAAGAGGAGAAGTCCGAGTAATGATCGACTACAAGGTACAGATTGCACATATTATTGCTAAGCAGGAAATTGGATTAACTGCCGATGAAATTACTGAAATGATTGAGGTACCAACTGATTCGCAGAATGGAGATTTTGCATTTCCTTGCTTTAGATTAGCTAAGGCAATGAGGAAGGCACCTCAGATGATAGCTGGAGATATAGCAACAGCAATTGAATCAGAATCCATCTTTGAGAAGGTTGAGCAGGTTAATGCGTATGTGAATATGTTCATCTGCAAGGATGCCTTTGTGCAGAATGTTGTTTCGGAGGTGGCTTCACTTGGAGATGAATACGGTAAGTCGGACGTTGGCGAAGGTAAGAAAGTAATTGTAGAGTTTTCCTCGCCAAACATTGCTAAACCGTTTCATATTGGACATATCAGAAGCACGGTAATTGGAAACTCTATTTACAAGCTTTATGATGCTACTGGCTACGATGTAGTTAGAATTAATCACCTTGGAGACTATGGTACACAGTTCGGTAAGATGATTGTGGCGTACAGACTCTGGGGAAGTGACGAGGAGCTTGAGCAGAATCCTATTAAATCGCTTCTAAAGTACTACACTAAGTTCCATGAGGAAGCTGAGAAGGATCCTAGTTTAGATGATAAAGCTCGTGAAACTTTCGCTAAACTCGAGAATGGCGATGCGGAGGAAGTTGAACTTTGGAAGAGGTTTAGAGAACTTAGCCTTGAAGAATTTAGTAGAGTTTACAAGATGCTAGATATCGAGTTTGATTCATATGCAGGTGAGAGCTTCTATTCTGACAAGATGCCAGCAGTTCTGAAGGAGTTAAAGGATAAGAACCTCATGCACGAATCGAGAGGTGCTCAGATAGTAGACCTTGAAGATTACGATATGCCTCCAGCTGTCATCACGAAGTCTGA
>NZ_CALHTQ010000060.1 GCF_938039775.1 uncultured Mogibacterium sp.
CTATTTTCCAGGCTGTTGTTAACCAGATGATAAGCGGTCTCGCGTGTGGACATCCAATTAGGGGGCATGTGGCATTTCTGGGCGGCCCTCTACAGTATTTATCTGAACTACGAAAAAGGTTTGTCGAGACACTTGAACTAAGTGAAGATGAAGTTATTTTTCCTGAAAATGCAAAATATTTTGTTGCAATAGGTGCGGCAATACTTGCTGAAAAAGAGGCTGAACAGGTTTCTGTAAGTAAGCTAATTGAGTTGGTTCACAAAGCAGATCCTGCTTCAGCTGGTGGAACTGTATATCTAAATCCTCTAT
This sequence comes from uncultured Mogibacterium sp., assembly GCF_938039775.1. The sequence goes on from NZ_CALHTQ010000060.1 coordinate 310, forward strand.
TCAAAGATATAGAAGAACTTGAGAAATTTAGCGCTCGCCATGCGAAAGCTAAAGTTAAAAGAGCAGATATTTCTGAACAGTCTGGTCCTCTATTTCTTGGAATAGATGCTGGATCAACTACCACTAAAGCAGCGCTTATCAATCGTGATAAGGAGCTTGTTTTCGAGTACTATCAGAGCAACGAGGGAGATCCTCTTAATGTTGTTCGTAACATCATGACGGAAATTTACGATAGACTGCCTGAAAAATCATTTATAGGTAGATCTGTAGTTACTGGGTATGGAGAAGGATTGATCAAAGCTGCATATAGACTAGATGGTGGCGAGATTGAAACAATGGCTCACTATAAGGCTGCAGAAGAATTCCTTCCATGTGTAACATTTATCCTTGACATTGGTGGACAGGATATGAAATGCATGAAGATTAAGGATGGTGCAATCAACAATATCATGCTTAACGAGGCATGTTCAGCTGGTTGTGGCTCCTTTATTGAGACTTTTGCAAAATCCGTAAATACGAGTGTTGAAGAATTTGCAGAAGATGCACTTGGATCTAGCATGCCGGTTGACCTTGGTACTAGATGTACTGTGTTTATGAACTCCAAGGTTAAGCAGGCTCAAAAAGAAGGTGCTTCCGTTGCTGATATTTCAGCTGGTCTATCGTATTCTGTTATCAAGAATGCTTTATATAAGGTTATGAAGCTCAGAAACCCTAGTGAGACTGGAGATAAAGTTGTTGTACAGGGTGGCACATTCTTGAATGAAGCCGTTCTAAGAAGTATTGAGCTGGTACTTGGTAAAGAAGTTGTAAGACCAGATGCTTCGGGGCTTATGGGAGCGTATGGTGCTGCTATCATTGGTGTAAACGAATATGTCGAGGGTGCAAAATCCAAAGTTTTGACTAAGGATGAACTTGACGGATTTGCAGTTGAGACTAGTAACGATAGATGTCAGAAATGCGGAAACCACTGTCTGCTTACTATTTCTACATTCTCAGATGGAAATAAGTATGTTTCAGGAAATAGATGTGAAAAAGGCGCAGGCGAGACTATAGAGCCAAGAAATAACCCAGATTTATATAAAGAGAAGATGAAGCTTCTTTTTGGTAGAAAAAATTTAAAGACAGAAGAAGCAAAACGTGGAGTAATTGGAATTCCTCGTGTACTTAATATGTATGAGGATTATCCATTTTGGCATAGCTTCTTTACGACTCTCGGGTTCAGCATCGTATTAAGTCCGCAGAGCTCGAAAAAGCTATATGAGTCAGGTATGGATAGCATTGCCTCGGACACAGCTTGCTATCCTGCAAAGATTACTCATGGTCATATTAAATGGCTCGTTAATAAAGGGGTAAAGAAGATTTTTTACCCATGCGTTAACTATGAAGTAATAGAGGATAAGACTGCTGCAAATCACTATAATTGTCCAATTGTTGCAACTTATCCAGAGCTTATAGATAAGAATATGGCTGACTTATTCTACGAAAACAATGTAGAATTTTACCACCCATTCCTTCCTTATGATAATGACGATAGAATGGTTGAAGAGCTGTATAAATTCTTCTCTGGTAAGAGAAAAATTGACATTGATAGAGCCAAGAATACTGACTCGATAAATAGATTTGAGAATGATACTCGAACATATGACCTCTTTGATTTAAAGCTTTCTAGAACTGAATTAAGAGAGGCTATTAGAGCTGGTCGAAAAGCTTATCATATTTTTAAAGATGAGCTTAACAAACTAGGCGATAAAGCTCTGAGATTTATGGAGGAAAATAACAAGAAAGGAATCATTCTTTCTGGAAGGCCATATCATCTTGATCCCGAAATTAATCACGGTATCAATGATGTAATTAATCAGCAGGATATGGTTGTGCTGACTGAAGATTCAATATCAAATAAAATTGATCTTGCACGTGACGTGCGAGTTCTCGACCAGTGGACATACCACTCAAGGCTA
>NZ_CALHTQ010000061.1 GCF_938039775.1 uncultured Mogibacterium sp.
CATTCTTCAATGGATACAGACCACAGTTCTACCTAAGAACAACAGACGTAACAGGAGACCTACAGCTCCCAGCAGGAACAGAGATGTGCATGCCTGGAGATAACGTAGTAATGGAGATTGAGCTAATTACACCAGTAGCTATCGAAGAGGGACTACGTTTCGCTATCAGAGAAGGTGGAAGAACAGTAGGATCCGGAGTAGTTACAGAGATTGTAGAGTAATCGATACAATACGAGGTACTACCACCAGAATATTAAGAAGCAGGGGCACATGTGCCCCTGTTTTTGTTTTACACACAAATAAATTGATGCTGAGAAAGCCTATGTATATACTCGGTTTTATGTTCAAAACTAAGAGATATGTGGTATTCTATTATTGTAAAAACAAATAATGATGCATTTAATTCTAAAAATATCTAATACAAAATCAAGAAGGGAACTGATATATGCAAAGGGATTCAACCCATTATTTACCCAATAAATCATCGTTAAATTTAATTAAAAGAATATTCAAGGTAATAGTCATACTCATACTTATATGTTTACTTAGTTTTGCAGGATTAATTGGTTATTTAACTGCGACTGAATATAAACCTGCTTCAGTGGAGAGTTTGAATTTATATGGTAAAGCGAATAAGGAAATTAAGCAGGGTGAGACACTTAAGCTTATGACCTGGAACATTGGATATGGTGCACTCGGTGATAATGCAGATTTTTTCATGGACGGAGGAGACTCTGTTATTACATCAAGTGAGAAACGTGTTAAGATGAATTTGAAGACTATTTCAGAGGAAATCGACAGTGAGTCGCCTGATATCGCTATGTTACAGGAGGTAGATAAGGGATCAAGGCGTTCATATTATATCAATGAGGTCACGCAAATCGGAAATAGAGCAGAAGGCAATGAGTATTCTTATGCAAGAAATTTTAAGACTGCTTTTGTGCCATATCCGATGCCGCCTCTTGGAAAGGTGGATAGCGGACTGATTACAATGTCAAATATTAAGGCCACTTCGGCCAAGAGAATGAGCCTGCCTGTATCCTTTAAGTGGCCAGAGCGGACTGCAAACCTTAAGAGGTGTCTTCTAGTGACACGAACAAAGGTCGGTGGTACGGATAAGGAACTGGTTTACATTAATCTGCATTTAGAGGCGTATGATTCTGGGGCAGGTAAAGTTGCGCAGACCAAAGCGTTAAATAAATTGCTAAAGAAGGAAATTGATAAAGGGAATTATGTCATCGCTGCTGGGGATTTTAACCAGACATTTAATAACGTCAATACCGATGCATATCCTGTGCACAAGAATATGTGGAAGGCTGGTACGATTGATATAAGTGATTACGACTCATCGCTTAACTTCGTGATGGATAGCACTAATCCTACATGTAGGTCTCTCGACAAACCGCTTAAAGGATCGAATAAATCAAAGTTCCAGTATTATGTGATTGACGGAATTATTTATTCATCTAACATAGAGATGAATTATTGCAAGACGTTAGAGCTTGGCTTCAAAAACAGTGATCACAATCCTGTCGTTGCCGAGATAAAGTTAAAATAAAGGAGGCTTCAATGTTACTACTTAATGAACAAGACATCAGAACAGTATTCGATATGAATGATGCGATAGATTCAAATATCGAGGCGTATAAGATTTTTTCAAGTGGAAATGCAGTAGTTCCTCTAAGGCAGGTTCTCACTGCCGATGAAGGTAGGGGCAACTTTGCATTTATGCCAGCATATAGCTCAAAACTCGGAGCTGCGGGTATTAAGATAGTAAATATTTTTCCAGGAAACCGTGAACGTGGTGAAGCAACGACTATAGGTCAAGTGCTTCTAATGGATGATAAAAACGGTGATGTAATTTCGCTTATGGACGGAAGCTTTATCACTAAATTCCGTACGGGAGCAGCATCGGGTGCGGCATTTAGGTTATTTGCTAGAAAAGATGCTAAGGTGGGCTGTCTAATCGGAACAGGTGGTCAGGCTGACTGCCAACTCGAAGCGATGATTGCGGCTTGTGAACTTGATGAGGTAAGGATTGTTGCTAGAGATTTTGCTAAGACTAAGAAGTTCGTAGCTGAGATGTCCGAGCGGTTTAAGGACTGTAGAACTAAATTAGTTGCGTATAACGATGCTGATGAAGCTGTAGATGGCGCTGATGTAATCGTAGTTGTAACAGTTTCTACTGAACCGGTCTTCGATGCCAAGAGGGTCAAGAAGGGGGCAGTAGTGAGCGGTGTAGGCTCTTACACAGCGGAGATGAATGAGATAGACCCAGAATTATTTAAGATGGCTGACAAGATTTACTTCGATTCCAAGGATGCGTGTATTGCTGAGTCTGCCGATATTCAGATTCCTCTCAAGGAAGGCATAGTTACAGACGACGATCTTACGGGAGATATCGGAGAATTTGCACTCGGAGAAGTTGTAGGTAGAGAGTCCGATGATGAGATAATTATATTTAAGAACGTAGGACTAGGAATTCTTGATCTTGTAATTGCTAAGCTAATATACGACAAGGCAAAAGATAGAGAAGTCGGCGTTCAGTGGGGCTAGTTCAGAGAGAAAGTATAAAATATTACAATAACCAGGCTATGGTACACATTAAGTTTGTGAAAATGTACAAATTAGCCGTTGACAATTTAAATGTGGTCAATTATAATTTTGTTGTCAATAAGTGAAAAGGGTTGAAATACAGATTTTATAGTATCGGAAATAGGGGAATTTCTGATACATCTAAGAACGTTCGTTGTAGCCATTGCGAACAGAGCCGGAGGCCTAGCCTTCGGCTTATTTATTTGCTGACAATTCATTCATTTCGTTGCCTTACTTTTGGTGCTAATATATAATTAAAAATTGGAGGCATTATGGCAAACTTTATTACGGTAAAAGACTTAGTTTATGAATATGTTAGTGAGCAAGGTGCAGATAATCATAGCCTTGCTATCGACCACGCTTCGATAGAAGTCACTCGCGGTGAATATGTTGCTATCGCTGGCTCAAATGGGTCAGGAAAATCAACACTTGCAAGATGTCTCAATGGCCTGCTATTACCGACAGAGGGAGCGATTCTCATCGACGGAATGGATACGAAGGACGACGATTTAATTTGGGATATTAGGAAGAAAATCGGTATGGTCTTTCAGAACCCTGATAACCAGATAGTTTCCTCGATGGTTGAGGACGAAGTTGCTTTTGGTCCAGAGAATCTAGGTATCGAGAACCCAGAGCTAAGACAGAGAGTAGAAAACGCTCTTAAAGCCGTTGGCATGTACGAATACCGAAATCGTGAAGCTCATAAGCTCTCAGGTGGACAGAAGCAGCGTATAGCTATTGCCGGAGCAGTAGCTATGAGGCCGGATTGTATAGTATTTGATGAACCTACGGCAATGCTTGATCCTAAAGGGCGCAGTCAGGTTATGAATGTAATCAGGGAACTCAACAACCAGGGAATTACAATTGTACTCATAACACACTTTATGGAAGAAGTTGCTGAGGCAGACCGTGTGCTAGTCATGAAATCGGGAAAGCTTCTTGCTGATAGGTCGCCTGAGGATCTATTTGCAGATACTGATTTGATTAAGTCAGCTGGACTTGAGATTCCAGCTGCAGTTTTACTAAGAAATGAGCTCATCGAGAATGGCGTTGACATATCTCGTGAGATTATAAATAAGGATGATTTGGTGGACGCAATATGTCAATAACTGCAAGACATCTAACACATATATATTCAAAAGGACTGCCTGGGGAGACAGTTGCGCTTGACGATGTTTCATTCGAGATTGAAGACGGAGAATGTATTGGCGTAATTGGACACACTGGCTCGGGCAAGTCGACACTGCTTCAGCATATGAATGGACTACTGAAGCCTCATTCTGGCGAGATAATCGTATCTGACATGAATATCGGAGATGGTTCAGTCAAGAAGGTAGATATAAGTAAGAATGTTGGACTCGTGTTTCAATATCCTGAGTACCAACTCTTTGAAGAGACTGTGGCAAAAGACGTGGCCTTTGGTCCGCGAAACCTCGGCGTACCAGAAGAAGAAATCCCGGCAGTTGTCAAGGAGTCTATTGAGCTACTCGGACTCGACTACGATGCTGTTGCTGATAAATCACCTTTTGAATTATCAGGAGGACAGAAGCGCAGAGTTGCTATCGCAGGCGTTATTGCGATGAAGCCAAAGGTGCTCATACTGGATGAGCCAACAGCAGGTCTTGATCCAGCTTCGAAGCGTGATATGCTTGAGGTGATTAAGAGTCTGAGGCAGGATAAAAGCCTAATAATAGTTTTCGTGTCGCATAACATGAAGGATATTTCTGAACTATCCGACCGCATCATCGTTATGAACGGTGGAAAATTAGTTATCAGCGGAACACCAGAAGAGGTATTTGCAAGGGCTAGTGAACTTAAAAGCATGGGTCTCAGCGTACCACCGGTTACAGAGATTATCTACGATGCTTCGGAGAAACTGGGGGTAGAGTTTAAGCCAATTTTTGATGAAAGAGAAGCTGCGAAGTACATTGCAGAACAGTTAAAGGAGAGGCGAAGATAGTATGATTAAAGACATAACACTTGGTCAGTATTATCCGGTGGAATCGCCGATTCATAGACTTGAAGCACGCACGAAGGTGCTCGGAGTGTTTATGTATCTGGTGGGGCTTTTTCTGGTAAATAAACTGTGGGGGTTCCTAGTCGCTGCTGTCGCTGTTGGAATCGTGATAAAACTCTCACGTGTGCCGTTCTCGTACATGGTGCGCGGGCTGAAGGCCATCGTGCTAATCATAGTATTTACGATGTTGCTCAATATCTTTATGATGGATGGAACCATCCTGTGGCAATGGAAATTTCTCAAGATTACGTATGAAGGTTTGTATAGAGCCGGATTTATGGCTATAAGACTCGTGCTTTTGATTATAGGCACGTCACTACTTACGTTCTGTACGAAACCGACTGAGCTCACAGACGGACTTGAAAAGCTACTCAAGCCTTTTTCTAAACTGGGACTTCCTTCGCACGAGATAGCGCTTATGATGACTATTGCACTTAGGTTCATTCCGGTTCTGATGGATGAGGCTGATAAAATAATGAAAGCACAACAGTCGCGAGGTGCGGATTTCGAATCTGGAAATATATTTCAGAGGGCAAAGAGCCTGATTCCGATAATCGTTCCGCTATTCGTTAGTTCGTTTAGAATTGCTGGAGATCTTGCGCTTGCTATGGAGGCGCGTTGCTATCGCGGTGGGGAAGGCAGAACGAAGCTCAACGAAAGCAGATTTGAGAAGAGAGATGTGATTGCAGCATTCCTGCTTATACTGTTTCTCGGGGCGCTTATTGCAAGCCGATTTGTAAAGTTCTAATCTATATAAACTAGGAGAGTATATGAGACAGAGAAAAGTAAAAAATCTGGAAGAGAAGTATGCTAGATTTGAAGACATATTGGTGTATAACCCAGAGGAGATACGCGGAAAATGGGCTGAGCGCGCTGGAGAGAGTAAAGGGATTTATATGGAAGTGGGCTGCGGTAAAGGCAGGTTTATCTCCGAACTAGCTTATCGTGAACCAGATAATTTCTTCATTGCTGTAGAAGGTCATAAAAGCGTGCTACTCCGCGCTATGGAAAAAGTGCATGAGCTTGGACTGACTAATGTTGTGTTCATTCCAGAGTTTATAGAGAATCTTCACGAGTGGTTTATAGATAGTGAGCTAGATGGAATATACCTTAATTTCAGTGATCCGCTGCCAAAGAATTACTCCGCTAAGAAAAGGCTCACTTACCGTGGCAAGCTCAATCAGTATTTCGACGTGCTCAAGGAAGATGGAGTTGTAAGGTTCAAGACTGACAACAAGGATCTGTTCAACTACTCTGTCAATGAAGTTATTGCGTCGGATCTTAAAATTCGTGAGTTTACTAGGGATTTACACGCTTCTCCATACAATGAAAATAATATCAGAACGGAGTACGAGGAGAAGTTCAGCGACAAGGGCTTCAATATCAAGATGATGGAGATTGGTCGCATACGAA
>NZ_CALHTQ010000062.1 GCF_938039775.1 uncultured Mogibacterium sp.
CAGACACTACCGCACGGTAAGTCTTATCGAGCTCCTTAGACGGATGCATGAGCTTGTTTGCAACATCTCCATCATTGGTAAGAATAAGAAGACCAGAAGTGTTATAATCAAGTCTTCCCACAGGAAAAATCCTCCTGTCCTCATCCTGAATTAAGTCGAGAACTGTCGGTCTATTCTTATCATCAGAGGTGGTTGTCACATAGCCTACGGGTTTATTGAGCAGAATGTAAGTCTTACTAGCCTCAAGCGATATCTTTCTGCCCTCATACTGAACTTCATCACTCGTCTGCACATCGTAGCCAGGTTCCTTCATGACAACTCCATTGACCGCAATCTTACCATCTAATATGAGCTGGTCTGCCTTCCGCCTACTTGTGACACCGCAGGAAGCAATATATTTATTTATCCTCACTGTCCGTGTCTCCTTCAAAATTAATAGATAGCTGCTCGTGAGCATTCTCCTCTTCGTATTCCTCGATATCGTCAAACTCTGTTATATCAGGTAGGTCCTTGATTGAAGTAAAGCCGAATTTCTTTAGAAACTCATCTGTTGTCTTATATAGCAGTGGACGGCCAACACCTTCTGACCTTCCAGCAACATCGACCAAAGCCTTACTCATGAGTCCATCAATGACTCTCTCGCTCTTGATACCTCTAATTGAATCAATTTCACCTTTAGTAACAGGTTGTCTGTAAGCAATAATGGCTAACACTTCGAGTGCTGCCTGTGAGAGTTTCTTGACTTTAACAGGAGTGCAGAGCTTCTCAATAAATATCTCGTTTTCAGCATGTGTCACAAACTGAAAAGCGCCATCTACCTCTCTAATCCTAATTCCGCGCCCCATCATAGCATACTCACGTTGTAGTTCTAAGAATAACTCTTTAACTTCCTTCTTATCAGCATCTAGAACTTCTGCTGCATCTTTGGTCTTAAGCGGCTCTCCCCAGACAAACATCATCGATTCAAGTGCTGATTTCATTACCTTATCATTGTACATCTGTCTGAACCTCTTTCTTTATAACACTTATATTCCCGTAGTTTTTCTCTTGCTTGGCATCGACTTCTTGCATCTTAATCATCTCAAGAAGCGACATAAACGAAAGCGTGATATCGTATCTATCCGCCGCCTCCGGCACGAGCTCTGTAAAATCAATATACTCACCCACAGAAACTCTATCCTTAATTATAGCTGTCATGTAGCTTATGCGATCCTCTATAGAAGCTCGTTCTCTCTTTATTCTCTGATATCTCTTTTTGACATCTGCCACACGCTTTTTCTTCTGCAAAAATGCATTAAACGCATTAATAAATTGCTCGATATCTGCTTTTAAAAGTTCATCTGGTGAGTCGAGATATTCTGACATATCCTCAGCTGGCTTCTCATGTATACACTGGTTTGCCTCCAGTCTCTCCTGAAGCATCTCAGCGATTTTCTTGGTCTTTACGTATTCAGCAAGAATCCATCCGATTCCAACCCCTAGGACTAGACCCATAGGCGGTAGCGGTCTGAACAGCAGAAGCATGAACAGCGGGAACAGCGTGTAACAATGAATCCAGTAGGCCGCCTTGTAATCATCGGGCCATTTCTTCAGGATCGGATCATTAATAGACGTTCTCATATCCTTCTACCTCGTCGAAATCAAAGTCAAGGCAGTATTTCTCAAAGTAGTGTAGCGCGTCTTCCTCGTCCAGTTTGAACGCGGTGAAGATATCGGCGCGGTGTGGACCGCCTTGGAACGTCCACCGACCGACTACAGCGGCATGGGCTAGGTCGGCCTCAACCCACCAAGCATTCAGCATAACCAAGGCATCCAATACCCCCATATTGAGATTGCGGATAGCCTCAACCGTCTTGATAACATACTC
>NZ_CALHTQ010000063.1 GCF_938039775.1 uncultured Mogibacterium sp.
CACCATCACCACGATGATGAAGAGCATGAGTGCTGCGGTCACGGTCACCATCATCACCATCACGGACACTACGCCGATGAAGTGTTTGACGAAATGGGCGTGGAGACCGCCCACCGCTTCGAGCGCGGCCAGCTCGAGCAAGCTCTAGCAGGCCTCATGGATTCCGAGCAGTGTGGACAGGTGCTGAGAGCAAAAGGTTTTGTAGCAGGCACAGAGGGCGAATGGTATGAATTCGACTATATCCCAGGAGAACCAGAAGTTAGAACTGCTGGAGAGGCGGAGACAACCGGAGTAATCTGCGTAATCGGAGTAGGACTCAACAAGGATAAAATCAAGGAGCTGTTTGGAATATGAGAGAGAAACCAGTCTATCTATTTACAGGATTTCTAGGCTCGGGTAAGTCAACATTCATACAGGATACACTTGAGACACCGGAGTTTGGAGAAGGCACAAGTACACTGCTTCTAGTGTGCGAATCGGGTGAAGTTCCTTATGATGAAGGCAAATTTGTCGACAAGGTATACGTTGAGAGAATCGAGAAGGAGACAGATCTTACAGAGGCTAAACTCAATGGCATAGCATCGAGATATGTATTTGACAGAGTAATGGTCGAGTACAACGGCATGTGGATGACGCAGACTTTGTTTGAGAATATGCCTCGCAACTGGATAATCGCTCAGGAGATGACATTCTTCGATGCTACGATGTTCGATTTGTACAATAAGAACATGAGGCAGCTCTGCTTCAACAAGATGCAGAATGCAGAGCTCGTAGTATTTAACAGATTCCAGAAGGGCGCCGACAAGATGCCATTCCATAAGGAAGTGCGCGTAGCGAATAGGCGCTCCCAAATTATATACGAGTTCGGGCCGCATGACATTGAGGTCGACGACATTGTGGATGAACTGCCGTTCGATAAAAAGGCGAGCACGATTGAGATTGCCGATGATATGTATGCTGACTGGTATCGTGATATTAACGAGAATCAAGAAGAATATAACAACAAAACTCTAATCCTTAAAGGGCGAGTTGTTAAGGGTGGAGGTATGAAGCACGGGGAGTTCGGGCTCGGACGTCACCTGATGACATGCTGTGTAGAGGATATGCAGTTTGCGGCACTGATGGGCATCTACGATAGAATTGATGAATTCAAGAATGGCGCATGGGTACAGGTTAAAGCTAAAGTGAGAGTTGAGTACGTCGAGGCATATGGAGAGAAGGGACCGGTACTTTACTGCAAGTCGGTAGAGGCATGCGAGCCTTGCGATCCTGAAGTTGCAACATTTTAAATAACTTATACAAGACGCATAACCTCTTTTGTCAGAGTGTTACGATATGAGGCTTTGAGTAATCAAAGCAAAGGATATCAGAGATTCTGACAGGAGAGGTTTTAATTTATATATTTTGCATGACTAATAAATTAAAATAATCAATGTGGAGTTAGTTTAAACACCAATATGCAAAGCAAATTCATATCAAATTCACACCGTGATAGTAATGTATTGTCAGAAGGTAGAAAGGGTGTGCGCAGTATGGCAACGATACTTTTCTTAGAAGATGAAAATATGATTCGTGAAGTTCTGTCCGAGTACATGGTGGTAGCAGGGCATGATGTGATTCCTTGTGAGAGGGGCGATGAGGCGATAAATCTGATTGAAGAAGGCAGAGATTTCGACCTTGCAATCCTTGATATTAGAGTGCCTGGGGCGAGTGGGCTAGAAGTGCTCAAGACTATAAAAGAAGAGCGCGGAGAAGACACCGGTACGATAATGCTTACGGCTTACGACGATATTAATACGCAGCTTGAAGCATTTAACTGCCTAGCTGATGATTACATCACAAAGCCAGCTTCTCCAATAATCCTGATCAAGAGGATTGAAGCAGTACTCAGAAGAATAGGCAGGAAGGCTACATCACAGGTTGCGCAGGGCTTTGTTGTCGATGACGATGAGCTTAGAGCTTATTATGATAAGAAAAACTTGAAGCTGACGGTCAGCGAATTTGTGCTCATGAAGACGCTTAGAGATAGTCCGGGAAGAGTGTTTAGCAGAGATCAGTTAATCAACATAATATTTGATGAAGAGTACGTAGCAAACGACAGGATTATCGATGCGCACGTCAAGAACCTAAGGAAGAAACTTCCTTTTGACTACATTGAGACTGTTATAGGTATAGGATATAGGTGGAGAAAAGAAGATGAAATTAGGTAGCAAGACTTTTTTATACAGCGTAATAATCTCACTCATAGTGGGAATTGTGATTTTCTCATACATGATTTTCTTGATGCCGTCCATGTATATGGACTATAAAGAGAATCAGAATCTGGAGAGTGCCAAGTCAGCAATGAAATACTTCAAGAAGCATGAATCATTGAAGACTTTCAAGACTGGTGATATGAATACCCTAGGTGTCGTCATCCCCGGACAAGGATACACTATTAAAATCACAGGTCCTAGTTTCAACGGCACAATCGAAGCGGTTAGCCCGGCGTCTAAGGAGCTTGTAGATCAGTTTAGGACTCTTGATATGAGTGGCAAAGGCAGTAAAAAGGCTGCGTTTAAGAATCTACAGCCTGCGATTAAGGCATTCGCAGAAGAGAATTCGGCTGAGATGAATAGCAGTTTTAAGATAAATCTTAAAGGAG
>NZ_CALHTQ010000064.1 GCF_938039775.1 uncultured Mogibacterium sp.
AGGTGTTTTTTTGATATTCACTATGAAAAGCAACAGCACTGGTAGCTTTGGACATGGGATACACAATGTTCTTCGTGGACTATTCGGTGGTATGTCTTATGTGCTTCCGTATTTTCTCATTGTAGTTGCAATTAGCTTATTCTTGCAGAAATTACAACATCTAAATGCAAGAACTGCATCACTTACAGCTCTTATATATCTAATGATGTGTGCATTGAACGGGTATAGATTTATCAATGCTAATAAGGTCAGATTTGGCTTTGGTGATATATTGCTTTTTTATAGAGACGGTGTTAGGGGGCGTAATGCCGGAGCTGTCGGTATGGAGTTAGCAAATATTCTTGTTAAGTTTATCGGCAAGCCAGGCCTAATTATTCTCGGTCTAGCATTGATTATAATATCGGTTCTTCTAGTTGCTAATACACCTATTTCTAAACAGATACATGCCTTTAGAGAGGCTAGAGAGGAGAAGCGTTTAATAAGAGAGTTTGAGCGTTCAACGGATAATGTTAGTACTCCGGCCAGCTTTGAAGAAAAGAAGGCAAGTGATATAACAGTTGATTCTGTTAGACCTGAATTGAGCGAACATTTAGAGTTCAAAAAATCCATGCATGATAGACCTGTGACTGAATTTTCTATGAAATCACCTATGAGTAATCATGATGTTTCAGAAGATGGCTACATCGGCTATTCTGCTGGCCCAGTTGAAGAAGAGCCTACATCTGGATTATTTGGCAGAATGCTAGCTAAACACCTAAATTCCAAAAAACAGAAATCCCAGCCAAGTGAGATTGGAGCTGTGGATACAGCGAATAAGACGCTTGATTCTAACTCAGGTACATATCAACTAGATGGTATTAATAGCAGTACCAAGAAATCTCCTGCCGGTTTTCCAGATGAAAGCACAAGGCGAGAGCTTGCCAATATGCTTGACAATGGTTCGGATTTCGGAGATAGTAACGCAAGCGTATATGAAGGATATAGAGGGAAGTCGGGAAAAGAGAACGGTCAGGGGCTTGGTTTTGAATATGATTTACCCGATGCCAATCAGGTCGGCTATGGACTAGATGGCATTTCAAATTCAATCTCTAGTGGCTCTACAGGTCTCTGTGGATATGATGGTAGTAGTGATAACAATGGAAATTATTCAGGTGTAGGACTTGGGCTTGATGGCCAAGTTCCAGCTCCAAAGTCTCGTCCTAAAACAGCTACATATCGTGGTCCAGGGACTCCTGAGTTTGACGAATTGAAGGCTCGTGAAGCTTCTCTTGCACCAAGTGTAGGAGGGGCTGCTGGAGTCGCTGCAGCTGCTGGAAGTCTTGCGTCGGCAAAGAGAGACGGTGATGATGCCTTTTACGAGCAGAAAGAAGATAATAGACCAACAAAAGCTGATCACGATGAAATTGTAAAGCAGGTTGAGGCAGGTCAATCAAAGAAAGAGGATAATTACGTGCTTCCCTCTGTAGATCTCTTAAATAGACCAAAGCCTAATAACAACATGATGAGTGGCAATCAGCTCGAAGAACGTGCGCGCCTCCTCGAACAGACTCTGAACGATTTTAACGTTGAAGCAAAGGTGCTAAATGTAACACAGGGTGCCTCGGTTACAAGGTATGAGGTTCAACCGGCTACAGGTGTAAAGGTTAGTAAGATAACAGGTCTAGCTGACGATATTGCACTTAACATGAGGGCAAAAAGCATTAGAATAGAGGCCCCTATACCTGGCAAAGCTGCTGTTGGTATAGAGGTTGAGAATGAAAAGGCAGCACCAGTTCTAATTAGGGAGTTAATCGAATCTAATGAGTTCAAGCTTGCCAAGTCTAAGATTAGCTTTGTCGTTGGAAAAGACGTTTCTGGACGCAATGTTATAGCGGATTTACATAGTATGCCTCATATGCTCATTGCAGGTGCTACGGGTTCAGGTAAGAGTGTATGTATTAACACTATAATCACAAGCCTTCTTTACAAAGCTTCACCAGATGAGGTTAAACTTGTACTAATTGACCCTAAGGTAGTAGAGCTTGGAAGTTATAACGGTATTCCACACATGCTAATTCCTGTGGTTACCGATCCTAAGAAGGCTGCAGCAGCACTTAACTGGGCGGTTAACGAGATGCAGCAGCGATATAACAAGTTTGCTGAGCTAGGAGCGAAGGATTTGGCTTCGTATAATCAGTCGGTAACTAATGCTGGCGAAGATGATAAGGTTATGCCGCAGATTGTTATAGTTATAGATGAGCTTGCCGATCTTATGATGGCGGCATCTTCGCAGGTTGAAGAAGCTATTTGTAGATTAGCGCAGAAGGCAAGAGCAGCTGGAATGCACTTAATTGTAGCTACTCAGAGACCTTCCGTTGATGTTGTAACGGGTTTAATCAAAGCGAATATTCCTTCTAGAATTGCTTTTAGCGTATCTTCTCAGTTCGACTCTCGTACGATTATAGATACTGCTGGAGCTGAGAAATTGCTCGGTAAGGGAGATATGCTCTTCTCCCCGGTAGAGGCTAATAAGCCTATCAGAATTCAGGGACCTTATATTTCTGAAACTGAGAGTGCGGCAGTTATCGAGTTTGTTAAGTCTCAGAGTGAGACAGAATATCGCGAAGATGTAATCCAGAGCATAGAAGTTTCGGACAAGCCTGTATCACAGGATTCAGCATCTGATGAACTTACTGAAGATGCTATTGAGTTCATTCTAAAGCAGAAACAGGCATCTGTTTCTATGTTACAGAGAAGATTCAGAATCGGATATAATCGTGCCGCCCGCATAATCGATGAGATAGAAGAAATGGGTATAATTGGAGCATCTGATGGTTCGAGACCTAGACAGGTTTTGATGACTGAAGAAGAATATTACGGACCAGCTGACCAGACAACTTTTGAAAGCGGTTCGGGTAATGACGGTTCTGAGCTTATGGATGATGAACCAGTTAATAACAATGGAGATTTTTAATGACTAACACGAACAAGACGTTCTATATTGACACTCTAGGTTGTGCTAAGAACGACTATGATTCGCAGGTGCTTGCGGCAGAACTTATGGATCGCGGGTGCACTCTTGCAGAATCCCCAGAAGCGGCAGATATCCTTATTGTGAATACTTGCGGATTTATTGAGTCGGCAAAGGTTGAATCTATAGAGCATATCTTTAGTATGGCGGTGCTGAAGGGAGAGACGAAGAAGCTCGTCGTAACAGGGTGTCTATCGGAGCGCTATCACGAAGATCTTGTAAAGGAAATTCCTGAAGTTGATATTTTTACAGGTGTTAATGACTATGATGAGCTACCAGACCTTCTTTTATCTGACGAAGAGGTTATGGCAGACAGTGTAAAAGGCAAGGTTGGAAAGGTTCTTCCTTATAAAGAGAGAGTACTTCCGAACAACTCATACTCTGGAGTTCTTAAAATTGCCGAAGGATGTAATAATACCTGTGCGTTCTGTGCTATTCCTAAGATTCGTGGACCATTTCGAAGTAAGAAGCTTGAGGATGTGGTCAGGGAAGCGGAAGTTATGGCAAAACGCGGAATCAAGGAGTTAACGATTATAGCTCAAGATACTTCGTACTATGGTAAAGACTTATACGGAGAGGCGATGCTTCCTAAACTACTCGAAGCGCTATGTAAGGTAGACGGTATTGAGTGGATTCGGCTCATGTATGTATATGACGATGGAATAACTGACGAGTTGATTGAGACGATTGCTAAAAATGACAAGATATGTAAATATTTAGATATTCCGATTCAGCACATTGCAGATAATGTGCTAAGACGGATGAGAAGAAACTCGACAGGCGCTTCTATACGAGAGACTTTCAAAAAGCTTCGTGCCAATATACCAGAAATACACATCAGAACAACGATGCTGGTCGGATTCCCGGGAGAGAGCGAGCAAGATTTTGAAGAACTTCTTGATTTCGTTAGAGAGACCAAGATCGATAGATTGGGCGTGTTTGCATTTTCTGACGAAGAAGGCACACTTTCTTACAGGCTTGATGGTAAACTACCTGAAGATGTAAAAGAGTCGCGTAGAGACGAAGTAATGGCGTTACAAGTTGGCATAAGTGAAGAGCTTAACCAAAACAAAATTGGAAAAGTTTTTGAGGTTATAGTTGATGAAATGCAAACTGAAGGCGAGTACATTGGTAGAACAAGATATGATGCTCAAGAAATAGATAATGAGGTTAGCTTCGTTAGTGAGCGTAGGCTTGTGCCTGGAGATATTATAAAAGTTAAGATTACAGAAGCTTACGAGTACGATCTCGTAGGTGAGGAGGTTTAGATGAATTTACCTAACAAGTTGACAGTTGGCAGAATGATAGCTGTTCCGTTCTTCGTTGTAGCGTTTATGATGCAGCATTATATGGTGGCTTTCATCATTTTTATTGCGGCGTCATTTACTGATTTACTAGATGGAAAGATAGCAAGAGCAAGAGGGCTAGTTACAAATTTTGGAAAGATTATGGATCCTCTTGCTGACAAAATTTTGGTGTACTCAGCACTGTGCCTACTTATAGGTGAAGGCACTATCCCTGCATGGTCACTTATAGTTATCCTTGCTAGAGAATTTGCTGTAAGTGGTATGAGAACAGTTGCAGCATCAGAAGGAAGAGTTGTTGCTGCTGGTATGAGTGGTAAGATTAAGACGGTTCTTCAGATGATTGCAGTTCCTACACTGATTATTGCTCTGACTTTTGATACGGTATATATGCTAATGACCGTTGGAATGGCTCTATTTTGGGCGTCACTTGCAGCTACAATATATTCAGGATGCGAATACATAGTCAAAAATAAAGATGTATTCTCAATGTAAGAAATTACATTTAAAAGTGTTGTGATTTAACAAAATCTGAACTCATTGTGTTGAGCATATTAATTAAAATAAGAAATTTTTACTCGGTGTACTCTATAGTATACCGAGTAATTGCGTGGAGAGGTAATAGATATGAACGTATCGATAATAGCGGTTGGAACCGAATTGCTATTTGGACAAACTGTTAATACGAATGCAACATATATATCAAATCAGTTGAACTTAATGGGGTTCAATGTCATGTATCATCATGTTGTTGGTGATAATCCTGGCAGATTAAAAGAACTAATAAAATCAACATTTACGGATAATGATATAATCATCTTTACAGGTGGACTCGGACCGACTCAAGATGACCTAACGAAAGAAATAGTTGCAGAAGCGATGGGAGTCGAGCTTTATTTTGATGAGAGGTGTTACGCCAAGATAAAGTCATATTTTGATGATAGAAACCGCATAATGCCGGAAAATAACAGAAAGCAGGCTTACATTCCTGTTGGTGCAGAAGTTTTTCATAACGAAGCTGGTACGGCACCTGCGTTCGGAATTGAGAAGGATGGTAAATGCGCTATTTGTCTTCCGGGACCTCCACGAGAAATGAAATGGTTATTTAATAACTGTGTTACAGATTATTTAAAGAAGTTCTCCAGTAAAGAGATGTATTATAGGGTAATAAGAACTATTGGAATAGGAGAATCTGATCTTGAAACGAAGCTCATGCCGCTTATAAATAATCAGTCTGATCCTACAATTGCAACATATGCAAAAGAAGGTGAGTGTACCTTGCGAGTTGCTTCGCAGAGAGAAACTGAGGCAGAAGCTCAATTAGCTGTTGATAATATGGTTTCAGAGATAGAAAAGCTCGTTGGGAATTATATATATAGCTTTGATGACGAAGAACTTTCGGAGGTTGTCGTTAAACAGCTTAAGGAGAAAGAATTAAAGCTATCTTCGGCAGAATCGTGTACAGGGGGATTATTTGCATCATGTATAACGGATGTACCTGGTGCTTCAAGTGTATTTTCGTATGGCTTTGTAACGTATAGTGCTGCTGCCAAATCTGAAATTTTGGATGTAGATATCGAGGTAATTGAGAATCATTCTGTTGTAAGTGCCGAAGTAGCG
The DNA here is from genome assembly GCF_938039775.1 of uncultured Mogibacterium sp. The sequence goes on from NZ_CALHTQ010000064.1 coordinate 5,935, forward strand.
GTTCTAATGGCTAAAGGTGCACAAAACGCTGCAAATAGTGATATTTCTGTATCTGTAACGGGCTACGCAGGACCAGAGGCTGACCCAGGTAGGGACAATGGAAATGCGTATATTGGTTATTCGTGCAGCGAAAGATTTGGTGAAAAGTGTGGATACGTTGAAATAAACACAAAACGTAGCGATAGAAAGTGGAATAGGAACTATTTTAAACTCAGAATGCTGTTGGTTGTATATGAAATTTTAAATGGAAAATTAAGTTGACATATTTAAATTAAGTAGGAGTGACGATAATTAGTTATATTAACATACTTGCAGAAATAAGAAGCATTTAGAAATAAGGTAAAATAAAGCTATATAAAATGGATGTATTATTGATTTGAGTTTAGATTTAGTTTGACCATCATATGGGAGGAATATATAATCTTGACAAATGAATGAACGTTTTATATAATACGAACAAATGTTCGGAATATGCATATAGGAGGAACTATGGCAGTAAAGTCAAGTAAAGATAAGAGCGTAATTGGTAATATAAGCGATAAAGAAAAGGCTCTTGAGCACGCTTTAGATGAGATTCAGAAAGCGTTTGGTAAAGGCGCAGTTATGAAGCTCGGAGATGAAGGGCTTCATAATAATATAGAGGGTATTTCAACAGGTTCAATTTCACTAGACGTTGCTACTGGTATTGGTGGTGTTCCGCGTGGTCGTATTGTTGAAATTTATGGACCAGAATCATCAGGAAAGACAACTTTAACACTGCACTGCATTGCTGAAGCTCAGAAGGCAGGTGGCAAAGCTGCATTTATTGATGCTGAGCACGCTTTAGACCCTGTTTATGCAAAGAATCTAGGAGTAGATGTAGATGATCTTCTAGTATCTCAACCAGATACTGGAGAGCAGGCATTAGAGATTTGCGATATGCTTGCTAGAAGTGGAGCTATTGATCTTATTGTTATCGATTCTGTAGCTGCATTAGTTCCTAAAGCTGAAATTCAGGGCGACATGGGAGATTCTCATGTTGGACTTCAGGCTAGACTTATGTCACAAGCTCTTAGAAAAATCGCTGGAACTGTTAACAAGACTAATACATGTGTGATATTCATTAATCAGCTTCGTGAGAAGATTGGTATTATGTTTGGTAATCCAGAGACTACAACTGGTGGAAGAGCGCTCAAGTTTTATGCTAGCATGCGTTTAGACGTTAGGCGTGCTGACTCTATTAAGCGTGGTGACGAGACAATTGGAAATAGAACTAAAGTTAAGATTGTTAAGAACAAGGTTGCGCCTCCGTTTAAGCTAGCTGAATTTGATATCATGTACGGAGAGGGAATATCCATTGCTGGAGATGTACTCGATACTGCAACTGAGATGAAGTTTATCGATAAGGCTGGTTCCTGGTATAGTT
>NZ_CALHTQ010000065.1 GCF_938039775.1 uncultured Mogibacterium sp.
TGAACTTGGTAAGATGATCAAGATGGCAGGTATTGAGTTTATGAAGCTTGAAGACGAGCCATACGATAATCCGCTCGGTGAATATACAGGTGCTGGAGTAATCTTTGGAGCTACCGGCGGAGTAATGGAAGCAGCTCTCAGAACTGCAGTAGAGAAGCTGACAGGAGAAGAGCTTATCGACCTTGACTTCGTAGATGTACGAGGCATTAAGGGCGTAAAAGAAGCTGAATACGACTTACAGGGCAAGAAGGTTAAGGTTGCTGTAGCCAGTGGTCTTGCTAATGCGAGGACTATCATGGAAAAGGTAAAGGCTGGAGAAGCAGACTACACCTTTATCGAAATTATGGGATGCCCAGGAGGCTGTGTAAACGGCGGTGGACAGCCACATGTTGATTCACAGGTAAGAAACTTCATCGATGTAAGAAGTGAGCGTGCAAAGGGGCTATATACTTTAGATAAGAATGCTCCAATTCGTAAGGCGCATGAGAACCCAGTAATTATCAAGATGTACGATGATTATCTCGGTGTGCCTGGAGGAGAAAAAGCGCATCACTTGCTACACACTTCATACGTTAACAGAGGTGTTAATAAGCAGGCAGACTAGCCACCCATTGAATTTTAAAACCCCGTCTCGCTAGAGACGGGGTTTTGTTCGTAATTACTATAAAGCAGTATGTGTAATCTTTGATGTGCTATGCCTAGAGTGACTAAAAGTACAGCTTGATGACAGATCGATTTATTCTATGCTTCGATGATAAATGCCTTATATCCCTTATAAGCTTCGTATACATCAGACTTACTTACTGCTTCGTAAGGTGCGTGCATATTTAGTACTGCAATTCCGCTATCCACAACCTCCATGCCATATAATGCCAGGATATAAGCGATGGTGCCACCACCACCAACATCAACTTTACCGAGCTCTGCCGACTGGAACATTACGTCATGCTTATGCATAATTGCTCGTAGCTTACCGAGATATTCTGCATTAGCATCATTAGAACCACCTTTACCTCGGCTGCCTGTATACTTGTTGAAAACGATTCCTCTGCCGAATAGAGCAGCGTTTCTCTTGCTGAATTTGTCAGCATACATAGGGTCGTAAGTTGCACTAACGTCGGATGAGAGCATGCGCGAATTTCTAAGAACACGAGACGCATTTAGTTCTGTGTAAATTCCTAGTCTGTCTAGCAGTTCTCTCACGATATCCTCGAAGAAGTGAGATTGCATACCTGTAGCCCCGTAGCTGCCGATTTCCTCTTTGTCAACGAAGAGTCCGCAAGTAGTAGTCTTAGGATTCTCAACTTCGAAGAGAGCAATAGCGGAAGCGTATGCACAGGATCTGTCGTCGTGACCATAACCGAGGATAAGGCTTCTGTCTAGACCTGCTTCTCTAGCTCTTCCAGCAGGTACAGCTTCAATTTCTGCTGACCAGAAATCATCCTCTTCAACATCGTACTTATCCTTGAGTAGCTTTAGGATATTAGCCTTAACAGCCGATTCACTTTCGCTATCTAATGGCTGTGTACCAAACACGATATCCATGTTCTCGCCGTCAATAAGCTTAGCTGCTGTAAGCTGCATCTGATCCTGAGCGAGGTGAACAAGTAGGTCGCTGATAAAGAAAACTGGGTCCGATGGGTCTTCTCCAATATTTACCTTTACGACTGTGCCATCTTTTTTAGCGATTACACCATGGAGTGCGAGTGGCATTGTAACCCACTGGTATTTTTTGATTCCGCCATAATACTGTGTATCGAGATAAGCGAACTCATCTGTCTCATACAGAGGATTCTGCTTTAAATCAATTCTAGGTGAGTCGATATGTGCACCGAGGATGTTCATACCGCGATTTACAATGTCTTCTCCAATGTTAAAAGTTACAAGGCACTTATTCATATTTACTGCATATACCTTGCTACCAACTTCTAGTGTTTCATTATTCTTGATCACTTCGTTAAGGTCACGGTAACCGTGGTCCTCAGCCATCTTGACGAGAATCTCCGTACACTCACGCTCAGTCTTTCCTTCTGAAATGAAATCTATATATCCTTTGTTTAAGTCCTCGAGGGCCTTTAGCTCCTCTGGAGAGTAGTTATTCCATGCATTATTATCTTTCATAATTTACCTCCTATAGTATGTAAATGTTAGCACAAAAGGTATTTAAGTACAATCAATCTGTGTGATTGTATTATGAATTGATAGGGGTAAAGCCGTGTGATACAATGAACGGGTTAAAAGAATAAGTAAGAGAAAGGAGGAACAGATGCTTAAAACATTTCTAATGGCTATGGTGCCTGTTATAGAACTCCGTGGGGCAATACCATATGGTGCTGGACTTGCAGGACTACCGATATGGCAAGCGGCTTTGATAGCAGTGCTAGGCAATCTGCTACCTGTTCCATTTCTCGTGGTTTTTACAAGGGATATATTCGCGTTGATGCGCAAGAAATCCAATAAGCTTAACAGCATCGTTGAGAGGATGGAGCGAAAAGCCGACAGGAATAAGGATGTTGTCTTAAGGTATGAGTTTTGGGGACTTATGATTTTAGTAGCAATTCCGCTTCCGGGAACTGGAGCGTGGACAGGTGCACTGGTTGCTGCGATGATGGACATGCAGCTCAAAAGAGCGTTCCCTGCCATTGCACTCGGTGTAGTTGTCGCCGCCTTCATAGTGACGTGGTTAACGTATGGTGCATCGATGTTTTTATAAGGTTCTAGTGCTTCTTGCCTAGATAATCTAATTCATAGCGCGTAAGGTCTGGCTGCTCGTTTTCAGTCAGGCTTTTTCTTATATACTCAATTTCTTGTATAGCTTTATCTACAGCGCCTTCGTACTTATTCCAAATAGCCACATTGCTCTCAGCTGAACGTGCATCGTATTCATGTGATGCGACCATATCACACTGCTTTCTTGTTGCTTTCGTTGAAGCTAGGATTGAGAGCAATCTCTTTCTAAGGAAGTCGTTCTTTGTACCAAGTATTAAAATTGAACGCCTCATATCTCTAGTGGCAAGCTGCATCTGACTAGTGGTTGGTGTTTTATAAAACGGTGCTATTATAACGCCAAGATTTTTCCTCACTGGAGCAACTAGCTTTAGATCGATAGTAAATGGTGTAAGGTCGTGCTGCTCGAGTACATAGTGATCAAAATCTCTTTCAACTAGACTGTGAGACATACCCGCTGTTCTGACATAGCTATTAATAACTGGATGACATATGGCATCGAGCACATAGTGACAAATAGCACCATACAGATAGCTCATCTTCTCCGGAGATGGAGATTCTCTAACTGCTTTTATAGCATGCTCAAAGAAGCGAGAGCCAGGGCTGTGGTGTATTATCGCACCTTCCTTATTTAATATGCTTGGGAATATAGGTCTGTAAAATGCGAGAATGTCTGGTCCTTGAAGTCCGAATATATAAGATGCATATGAATCTGCATTAGTATTTATTAATCTTTGTATATCAGTAGGAAGTTTGCTTAGAACAGTTCTTCCAAATAGATAATGAGCGTTATGTGCAGGCATGATTACCTCCTATATGTCTTTAATAAAATAAGCCGTAAGCTGTTACAAAGCTCACGGCTCATAATATCTTAAATCAATAAAATATTAAACCTTAAATGTCTGGAACTTATCGTCCTCGTTTTCCTCATCAAACTCATAATCTTTGCCAGGGAGGAGCATATTAGCTACGATACCAACGATAGCTGCGATAGCGAGTCCTGATAGAGTGATGCTAACGCCAGCAATCTTGAATGTGATTCCACCAATCTGGGTGAATCCAAGCGAGCATACGAGGATGAGCGCAGTGATTATTGTATTACGAGTATTCTTGTAGTTAACCTGATTTTCAACGAGGTTTCTGATTCCGACTGCTGATATCATGCCGTAGAGTATCAAAGATACACCACCGATGATAGCAATAGGAATAGTTTCGATAATGAATGCAAACTTTGGAATAAACGAGAGTATTATTGCAAAGCAAGCCGCAATTCTGATTACTAATGGGTCATAAACCTTAGTGAGTGCGAGAACGCCGGTATTTTCTCCGTATGTAGTATTTGCAGGTCCTCCAAATAGAGAAGCGAACATGGTAGCTAGTCCGTCACCGAGCAGTGTGCGGTGAAGTCCTGGGTCTTTAATATAATTGTGACCCGTTGTAGCACCGATAGCAGAAATATCTCCGATGTGTTCCATCATAGTTGCAAGTGCGATAGGAGTTATGGTAATAATTGCGCTGATATCGAACTTAGCCATCATGATAGGTGGGAATGCAACTATTGACTCCTTGCCCATACCAGAGAAATCAATCTGTCCCATACCTAGAGCCACTATGTATGAAATGATTACACCTAAGATAATAGGTACAATCTTAGCCATCCCGCGACCCCACATATTGAAGAATATAATTGAAGCGAGTGCGACAATTGCAAGAAGCCAGTTAGTCTGAGCGTTCTTGATAGCAGATGGTGCTAGGATGAGTCCGATCGAAATGATGATTGGGCCAGTAACTACTGGAGGAAAGAACTCCATAACCTTCTCTATTGTAAATAGTTTGATCAGTGTAGCAAGTATAACGTACACGAACCCCGCAACTATTACTCCTCCGCAAGCGTATGGAAGCATCTCTGTATTAGGCTGTCCGTTCTGTAGAGGAGCTACCGCTGCATATCCTCCTAGAAAGGCAAATGATGAACCTAGGAATGCTGGAACCTTGCCTCTTGTCAGCAGGTGGAATAATAGTGTGCCAAGTCCAGCCATCATTAGGGTGGTAGAGATGCTGAGACCGGTGAGAAGCGGAACGAGCACTGTTGCACCAAACATGGCGAAAGTGTGCTGAAGTCCCAGTAGAATGGTTTTCGGCCAACCGAGTGTTCTAGCATCGGTTATGCCATTAGAGTACTGATGTTCGTTACTCTGTGTCATCGCTTCCTCCTTGGATACTTTTTTGAAAGTGAAAATTAATTAAAATATCTGAAGACTCCCTTTACCTTACCAACAATCTTACAGTCATCGACTATTATTGGTTCCATGAAGTCGTTTTCAGGCTGTAGTCTGATATAACCTTTCTCTCTGTAAAATCTCTTAACAGTAGCTTCCGTCTCAAATGCCCCATCAACCATTGCAACTACAATATCACCGTTAGATGCCGTCTGGTCCTCTTGCACGATTAGGTAGTCACCGTCATTGATTCCAACATTAACCATGCTATCGCCGTGTACTACGAGAAGGAAGTTATTTCCATTTCCGATAAATCTCGCAGGGAAAGGGATGTTATCCTCGATATTCTGCTCGGATAGAATCGGCACACCTGCTGCAACATTACCGATTACAGGTAGTTGCACCATATTGATATCATCTGCTTCAAATGCAGGCTCACTATCTTCCTTTCTGATTGAGTCTACAATAGCCAAAGCACGAGGCTTACTTGGGTCTTTTTTGATGAAGCCCTGAATCTCTAGAGCTTTGATGTCGCTATATACAGTGGAAGTTGACTTGATGCCGATTGCATCGCATATTTCTCGAACTGTAGGAGGGAAACCCTTAAGTTTTATAGTTTCCTTCATATATGCCAGTACTTGCTGCTGGCGCTTTTCGCTTTTTTTACCCTTTGTCATGTCAAATCCTCTATAAAGTAAGTGAATTGAGTGTCAGCTCTTCGCCGTAGTTGTTCCAATCATCGTAAATCTCTCCAGTCTGTCTGATGATAATATCTCCGACCTTGCCGTTGATTTTACTGTATGGAAGCGTCTTGTGGTAAGTGATTCTACTATCTCCGAGCTGAAATAAGAAGCCTGTGCGGAAAAGTTCCTTCTCAAGCTGTCCCTTGTATTCCGCAATTGAATCGATTAGCTTAAATAAATCGTCTTTCTCTGTATCAAACACGTTATCTAGAGTGAGCTTGGAGTAATTAGCTCGAAGCTGAATCTCATGTCCTGAGAATCTGTCTAGAACCTTGAGCAGCTTACCTTTTGTTTCTGGATCATCAGCATCTTGGAAAACGACGCAGTTGATACGGTGAGGTACTTCGAGAAGTTCGAAAATCTCATCTGAGCATTCCTTTACGTAGTGCTTAAGGTGTCTGGATACATTAATACAGCTAATTTTGTCTTTGTTTCTATTTAATACATCAGCGACTTTATGTATGTCCTGTTCTTCATTAGTTGGCAGTGTTGTGTTGATGTAGATGTGATGGCCGTCCTTGATATGGTTAAGGATATCTTGTAGTGCATCAAGGTCTGCAAGAGGTTCACCGCCAGTTAGGACTATATCGTTGTGAGGTAGAATCTTATCAAGAAGATCAAGAGAACGATAGCATCTCTCTAGGTTGAATGATGATGTATCTCTATAGTCGTCTTTATTTACACAGAAAGGGCAGCAGTTGTTACAGTCGTATGGAACGAACATGGTAACGGTTGGCCCCTCTTTGATAAAATCTTTCATTCTAGTTAATCCCCCTATACTAAAATCATTAAATTATACCATTTCGAACAGTTGTTTGCAATTGGAATGAGGGTAAAATGTACTATAAATAAGGGTTTTTCGATGAAAAGCACTGTCTAATGACCATGTATGATTATTGGAACAAAATACTTTAAAGGTGGCAAATAATCATGTATACTAAAAGGACTATTATTAATTCAATCAAAATTTTTAAATGAAAGGCTAGAGGTAACGATGAGAGAGTTCTTTCGCGACCGACATCTGACTAGCAACCCGTACTTGAACTTCTTTGAAGTCTTCGGATTGCTTATGCTCCTGTGGATCGTGATGTCTGGAATATTCACAGTTAAATTTATAATTTATGGATGTGTTTCCTCGTTTTTGATTTCATGCTTCGTAGTGGGCTCTCTGCGTATCGGAGGGCTTAAATCTAACCGAACATATTTTATTCTTCATGCCAATTATCCAAAACTGATAATCTATTTTCTGTGGCTTATCAAAGAGGTCGTTAAGAGTGCAATAGACGTTTCTAAGATTGCATTATCTTCTAAAATGAAAATTGAGCCTCTAGTAGTATGGTTTAAGGCAGATTACGACAACCCTGCAGCGAGGGCAATTCTTGCAAATTCAATCACACTTACACCTGGTACTGTAACTATCGATATATATGATAGCGGTGTTTTTTCTGTGCATGCACTTAATCGAGATTTTGCTGAAGGCCTTTTGGCAGGAGACATGCAGAAACGCATAGCCAAGCTTTATGGAGAGATAATCGACTATAAAGTGATAGATGTTGTTACTGACTACGACTACATAGAGAGAGAAGTTGTGGAGCTGACTTCAAAGCGATTCATGAGAAGGAGGAAGAACAGAGATGCATAATTTCTTTATTGCGCTTCTTGCCGGACTTCTTGCAATTGTAATTGTAATGGTGGTCACAATGTTTATCGGCAAAACAGTATACGACAAGCTCAATGCTTTATTCGTCATAAATACGAATATCGTTATGCTGATTTTAGTCGTTGGCTTAATTGACAACAGAATGGATATGCATATAGATATCGCACTTAGTTATGCGATTCTAGGGTTCGTAACAACTGTTATTCTTGCTAAATTTATAGGAGGTAGAAGGTAATGAGTTTACAGAATATCGTGGCGATTACTATTATTTCCTTCGGTTTTATTTTTATGGCTTTAGCAGCAGTTGGAGTAATAAGATTTCCTGATTTTTTTACAAGGCTTCACGCTTCTGGTGTAGGAGAAACTTTCGGAGCTCTGATGATGACAGTCGGAATAATGATTTACACAGGATGGACATTGCTATCAGTAAAAGTATTTATCATATTTTTTTTATTGCTACTCACGAATCCTCTTGGAACTAATTTGATTATGATAACATCGGTTCATGCCAAGAATTACCAGGATTATAATCACAAGAAGCATTTGGGGGTAAATCAGGATGATACTGCGGATGAAAAGGAGGGAAGATAGATGAGTTCATTTCTTGTAGAGGCAATTCTACTTTTTGCTTTAATATCTATTACTCTCGTGATTATATTTGATAAAGACCTCGTGTCAGTTGTCGTAGTGTATTGTGCATTCAGCTTTGTAACGATGTTCCTATACATCATAATGGGAGCACCTGACGTTGCCTTTACAGAGGCTGTAATTGGTGTTATTTCAACTATTTACTTCATAATGACACTGAAGAGTATAGATAGGCGGTGTAAGTAATGCGCAAGTATATTAACGTGACATTTTTGATTACGGCGATACTGCTACTCTTTGTTATAGTAGCTAAGATTGATGTACTACCAGCAATTGGGGATATCGACTCTGCACCAGCACTTCATGTTTCAAAATACTATATAGAGCATTCAGTACAGGATACGAATTCTCCAAATATGGTTACTGCTATGATTGTAGATTACCGTGCATTCGATACTATGTTCGAGACGACTGTTATGTTCCTAGCTGGAATAGGGGTAATCATGATCCTATCGGGTAGACCAAAGGCAAAGAATAGAATTTTACAGCCAAAGAGATATTTTGGTCACCGTTATAAGCTCGGAGATCCTGCATACAAGACTATCAATAAGGATGTAATGATCACGCTCATTGAACCGCTAATCTTGATATATGCATTCTATGTATTATTTCATGGAGAAGTCAGCCTTGGTGGAGGATTCCAGTCTGGAGCACTCATTGCATTGACGTATATCATTGATATTCTAGTAATTCCCGATAAGAAAAACCTGTTTATGATGACAGGCAAAAATTCAGCGAGTATTGCAGGCATTGGTGTTTTGATATATGTGATGACAGGAGTTGTTCCGATGTTCAACGGAGGCTCATTCATGGATTACACCTATCTGCCAATTTCGGTTCACGCCGCAGAACGACATGCGATTGGAATTCTGCTCGTTGAGATAGGCGTAACTATCGGAGTAATGGGCACTATTATTACGATTCTCAATGCGATTATGAAGAGGGTAAGATTTGATGATGACACAGATAAATGGACTTCTGGCAAGTAAAGGGATTTATTTTTTAACTTTACTACTTTTGCTACTTGGAGTTTATGGAATGGTTTCTTGTAAGAACTACATGAAGAAACTCATTTGCATGAATATCATGCAGGTTGCAGTAATATTTTTCTACCTATGCTTTGCTCAGAAGAAAGGTGGAACTATTCCTGTTGCGCTAGATACAATAGTTAATGCTGATAAATACGTTAACCCAATTCCCCATGGATTAATGCTAACAGCAATTGTTGTAAGCTTAGGTACTACTGGTGTTGGACTTGCGCTACTAACTAGAATTAAGGAAAAGTATGGCAGCATAGAAGAGGACGATATAATAAGAAGGGGGAAACGTTTCAAATGAATGATCTTCCAATAATTATTATTTTATTTCCACTAATAAGTGCACTATTGTCGCTTCCACTATCAAGGATACATAAGCATCTAGGAAGAAATGTGGTGGCAATTTCAATATTTGCTTCACTACTATGTTCAGTTAAGCTCCTCGTCAATATCATTAATGACGGGGCGGTTCGCTATACATTTGGGGGATATAAAGCACCGTACGGCATCGAATTTTATATCGACTCAATCGGCGCAATTATCGTTTTGATAATTCTGCTCCTAGGGTTTATTACAGTGCTCTATACCATGAATTTTGAAGTTACCAATGAACGCAAAGTCATAGGCGGAGCATATGCTCTTATAGGCTTGTTAATAGTCGGAATGTGTGGTATGACGCTTACTGGCGACGTATTTAATCTATACGTATTCTTAGAGATTACTTCACTTTCTGGGTATTGTTTAATTGCTCTAGGTGGTAGTAGGGGAATAGTAGCGTCTTTTAGATATCTTCTAGTGGGTACAGTTGCAGCTACCATGTACTTGCTCGGTGTCGGCATACTATATGCATCAACAGGGACGCTAAACATGACTGATATGAGGAGCATTCTGAATTCACAGGACTATACAGTTCAGATGACTGTCTCCCTGTGTCTCTTTATCGGTGCTTTTGGCATCAAGATGCCGATGTTCCCGTTTCACGGCTGGCAGCCATCGGCATACGCACACGCTGAACCAGGTTCTAGACCGCTGATTGTCGGAATAATGGGTAAGATTCCAGCGCTTGCTATGTTTAGATATCTGTATATTATCTATGGCACAGATTTCAAGTATTTTAATCTATTTCTAACCATAATCGGTGTGCTCTCTTGCATTGGTATTATCTATGGGTCGATTAGAGCTATGGCACAGGAGGATATCAGAAAGATATTCGCATATTCATCTATTGCTCAGATTGGGTACATAACACTCGGTTTTTCTATAGGTAATTCCTATGCACTAGCTGGAGCTTTCTTGCATTTGATTGGACACGTATTCATGAAGAGCGGGCTTTTCTTCAGTTCAGCTGCAATCAGGTACAGATTCGGAAACTTCGAGCTTTCGAGTTTCGGCAGGATTTATAAGAAGATGCCTATTACATCAGCTCTCATCGTTTTGGCCTCACTTTCGATGATTGGAATACCACCAACTGTAGGTTTCTTCAGCAAATGGTACATAGCGCTAGGAGCTGTACAGAATCATCAGTTTGTGTATTTAGCTGTATTAGTGCTTAGCAGTTTACTAAATGCAATCTACTTCTTTAAGCTAATTGAGAAGATCTTTATTAATAAACCGACAGAGCTTAACGATAGACGAGAAGGAGAAGTGCGTGAACTTCCTATATCTATGCTAATTGCGATTGTAACTTGTTTTGTAGCAATAATTGCTATAGGAATACTTAACGTAAGCGTTATAGATGTGATTATGATGACTGTGAAGGGGGTAGGAATATGAATTTAATTTCTCTAAGTATCCGCCCACTTCTTGCGATATTAGTTTCACTATGTGCATCGGGACTTATATATGTGCTCGGTGATCATATAAAGGAAAATGCAAGAGAAGCTATAACCTATACAACTGCAATTATTAAAATTGCTCTCGTATATTCAATGGTTCCTGCGGTATTGGCTGGTCATACTATCAAGTTAGAGTTATTCAGGATAGTGGATGATGTAAGCTTTGCTCTTAACGTAGATACGGCTGGTATCGTTTTTGCCTGCAGTGCATCGACTTTATGGTTGCTGACTTCCATATATTCAGTAGGATACATGAGAGGCCATGGTGAGAAAAATCAGACCGGATATTATGCATCTTTTGCAATGTGCCTGTCAGCGGCCATGGGAATTTGCTTTGCGGCAAACATGATAACATTCTTCATATTCTTCGAAGTGCTGACTATTGCGACTTACCCGTTAGTTGTGCATTATCGTGATGCAGAAGGGACTAGATCTGGAAGAAAATATCTAGCATACACGCTAATCAGTGGACAGATATTCTTTGCAGCTATGGTCATAGTTTACTCTGTATCAGGTAGTATGGAGTTTAAACCGGGTGGATTCATGGATAAAAGCATGCTACCAGCGCCTTGGGCACTAGTTGTATTTATGATGATGATAGGGGCAGGAATAGTTAAGGCAGGTGTTATGCCTCTTCATAGCTGGCTTCCTGCGGCGATGGTAGCGCCTACTCCTGTAAGTGCGCTCCTTCATGCTGTAGTAGTCGTGAAGGCTGGAGCATTTGCAACACTCAGGGTGGTGCTATATGTATTTGGACCTAAGCTAGCTAGAGAGTGCGGTGGTGCAACTATACTAGCTTGGATGGCAGTAGCGACTATTTTAATATCATCACTGATAGCACTTAAGAAAGACAATCTAAAGGCTAGGCTTGCATTTTCAACTATAGGGCAGCTGTCTTATATCGTACTCGGAATAGCTATCCTGTCTCCATTAAGCACAGCGGGAGCTCTATATCACCTTGTTGCTCATGCATTTATGAAGATTACACTCTTTATGTGTGCTGGTGCTATATTTGTGACTACTCACAAGAAGGATATCAGTGAAATGGTTGGACTTGGCAGGAGAATGCCCGTTACTATGAGTGCATTTACGATTGCTTCGCTTGGTATTGCAGGATTCCCATTTTTCGTGGGATTTGTAAGTAAGGCAAATATCATCATGGGTGCACTCAAGACAGGGCAGCTGCTATTTGGTGCTACACTTATTGTAAGTGCAGTACTGGCACTTACATATCTGATGCCAGTTGTGCTTATTACTTTTAAGAGAGAACCGGTGAATCCAGAGTTCAATACGTACGGTGAAGCCAGCAAGACGATGTTAGTTCCGCTGCTTATCACAGCGACTGTATCTGTGATACTCGGCGTGGCTCCAAACTTTGGACTTCACCTGTTAGACCTAGCGATGAGCACGGGTGAAGCGGTGTTTGCCCATGTGGGAGGTGTGATATGTTAAACGAGATATTACATTATATCGTCCTCTCTATTGTAGGCTCATTGGCGCTTGTATTTATAAGTAAGGTTATCTTAAATAAGCTTTTACGCCGTAATGTGAATTACTACGAGGGCACAGAAATAAATGAAGAGATGGAACTTCTTCAGCATGCTAGATTAGATACGTCTTATTTGGAAAGGAGGACTGATGATGATAAATAGTTTTCACCCTGGACTCCTTATGATTCTGATTGGAGCGTTAATCCTCGTTTTACCGGATAGATTTAAAAAGCCGTGTTCGATTATTGCAGCGGTATCGGGAATTCTTGGATTATTCACGCTAAATAGTAGCAGCCATTTGGTGTATCAGATTACGTCAGATATCAAGCTACAGATGATTCATATTGATAGGTTATCAATGATATTCGTAATCATTTTTAGCATAATCATGGTTATCAACTCCATTTACTCATTTGACATACAGGACAAGTGGGAGAAGGGTGTTTCAGTTATCTATGGAGGCAGCATCATAGCTGCAACTTTAGCAGGTGACATAATTACCATGATCGTATTCTGGGAGGTTGCTGCATTTAGTGCGGCATATCTGATATATGCAAGGCACACAAGGCGTTCGTCAAGGTCCGCACTTAGATACCTTCTGATGCATGCATTTGGAGGAAATATGCTTCTAGTAGGTTTCTTGCTGCACGCATCCCAGACGAATTCTCTTGGGATTCCTAAATTTACCGTACTAGGTGGTTCAGCTGCATTTTGGTTCGTTTTAATAGGCGTTGGGGTAAATGCATTAGTTCCGCCGTTTAGCTCTTGGATTTCGGACTCATATCCCGAGTCTACTATTGCAGGAACAGTTTACATGTGCGGATATACTACAAAGCTTGGTATTTACGCTATGATAAGGATTTTTGCCGGCACTGAAGCACTTGTGTATGTTGGTGTATTTATGGCGCTATATGGCGTATTAATGGCTTTATTAGAAAATGACCTCCGCAGACTGTTCAGTTATCACATTATGTCACAGCTCGGATACATGGTCGCAGCGCTTGCTATAGGCGGAGCATGGGGAATCGATGGGGCGTCATCTCATGCGTTTAACCATATACTATACAAGGGCGTACTTATGATGTGCTCAGGGGCTGTAATAATGGCGACAGGTAAGCGAAAAATTACAGAATTAGGCGGACTAAGGAAGAAGATGCCAATTACAGCATGGACTTTTCTCATAGCCTCGCTATCCATTGCAGGTATGCCATTTTTGAATGGCTTTGCTTCCAAAAGTATTATTATGCACGCAGTCAATTTCAGTGGACATGAGACAGCAGCACTACTACTTACCGTGACATCAATAGGAACATGGCTCTCTGTAGTTCTAAAGGTGAACTGGTTTGTGTTCTTCGGCAAGGCTAGAAGTGAGTTCGAGGTAAAGCCTATACCTGTGAGTATGAAGATGGGAATGATTACAGGTGCTTTAGGATGTATAATTCTCGGCGTATATCCATCTCTTCTATATAGGATTATGCCGTACAAAATATCAGTGAATCCGTTTAACATCAGTCATATCGCAGAGTACATAATACTGTTTGCTGGGGCTACACTAGTATTCTGGGTTTTCAGAATTAAGATGCTACCTCATGATGAGCTATCATTAGATTTTGACTGGTTCTTTAGAAAACCGCTGGCAAAGCTCATTAATTGCATTTCACTCGGTCTAAACAGGTTTACTGCCTGGGCAGATAGAAGGTCCCTGAATTTTGTCCATTTCTTCGGTGATAGACTAGGGAATCCGTATAAATGGACAGAGAACTCAAGAAATAGTGCTATTAGAAATATTTCATTTGAGAATGAAGATCGAGAAATCGGACTCGTGATAGAAATCTCGGTTTCAATGTTCACACTGATTATGATAATCGCTATGATTTGCATCTATTAAAAATGGGTTATAGGATAACAATAATAAAAACCGCTAGGGCCATTGAAAGTTCAATAGTTTTAGCGGTTTTCTGTTTCAGCAAATAATATCCAGAGGCTAGAAAATTGTTTTCACAGTTCACTTATCAGCTTTATGAAAAATTAAATACATAGATAGCATAATGCATGAAATACGTATGCTCCACGCAAAATTTGTAATTCTACTTATAGAGAGTTCATCAGTAGTCACATTAATAGAGTTTGAAATAAAGGTGCTTATTGGTGTAGAAAGCAGGCAGATGCAAACAAGTATTAACATTAGTTTTAGATTACGGTCTTGCATGATTTTCTCCTTGTGATGATACCAAACTAGTTGTATATTCCTAAATATTATCAAATTCAAGAAATGATTTCTTAAAAATTTTTTAATCGATAGGATATAAACTATTAGTACTTATAATAGTCCATAATCTCTTTTTTTATTGACAATATATGGCTGGCAAATATAATTATACATAGAGTATGAGAGGTCATACGAAGGGGTACACCACCATGGGTGTAAAACTTCGTATGACCTTTTTTGTTACTGTAGGGATTCCCATTATTTGATAATAGCTAATAAAAAATGGAAAGAACTACACGTATTATAAAAGCTACTATGAAAGGTGGTGAGATTTTGATTATAGTAAACGGTAAGGAAATTGAATACACTTCTGGAATGACAATAGAAGACATAGTAAGATCGCTTTCATACAACGCAGCTCGTATTGCAGTTGAAAGAGTTGGGGAGATTGTTCCAAAGAGTGCGTATGCAGATACATTGGTAAATGATGGTGACAAAATAGAGATAGTTTGCTTCATGGGAGGAGGTTAAGTTATGGCAGATGTAAATTCATTTATCGAGGGCGCACCTAGTGAGCATGAGTTTGAAAAAGCCAAAGACGATAGATTTTCGCCCGACATCCACAAGAAATTAAAGGAAGCTAGTATCGCAATTGCTGGTGCTGGGGGACTTGGTTCGAACATCGCGGTTATGCTCGCTAGAAGCGGAGTAGGGCACCTTCATATTGTAGATTTTGATATCGTAGATATAACTAATTTGAACAGGCAGGCATACACTGTTAAGCATATAGGAATGCGTAAAGTCGATGCCATTACGGAAATTCTCATGGAGATTAATCCGTATATGAGAGTAACTACCGAGTGTATTTGTGTAATGGCGGATAACTGCAAAGAGATATTTGAAAGTTTTGAGATTGTGTGTGAGGCTTTTGATGGGGCTGAGTATAAAGCTATGCTTATTGATTCACTTCTATCAATTAAAGATGGGCCAATCGTAATTTCTGGCTCTGGAATGGCTGGATACAGCAGTGCTAATGACATAAAGGCTAGACGCGTAATGAATAGGTTGTTTATATGTGGTGATGAGCAAACTGATATTGCAAATGGTATAGGGCTTATGGCTCCGAGAGTTTCCGTATGTGCGGGTCATCAGGCGAACCTAGTCATTGGGCAGATTTTAGGAGTGGATAATATTTAATTGAGATTTAATGTGTAATTGAGATATTTTGAGATGTAATTGGGATAAAGGGATTTTGGTTACACGCGTAAACAAGAGTTTTTAAAATATAAGGAGCACATGATGAATGATAAATTAGTTATTGGTGGTCATGAATTCAATTCGAGATTCATATTAGGTTCAGGAAAATACGATGTGGAGTTAATCCGTGCTGCTGTCGAGCAGGCGGGGGCTGAGATGATTACGCTCTCGGTTAGAAGAGCTAATACGGATGTTAAGAATATACTTGAATATATTCCAGATAATGTTACATTGCTTCCAAATACTTCAGGAGCTAGAAATGCCGAAGAGGCTGTTAGAATTGCAAGGCTAGCTAGGGAGCTCGGCTGCGGTGACTTCGTCAAGATTGAAGTTATCAAGGATTCGAAGTATTTGTTCCCAGATAATTACGAGACTATCCGTGCGACAGAGATTTTGGCAAAAGAAGGGTTTGTAGTAATGCCTTACATGTACCCTGACCTCAACGTTGCGAGAGCACTCGTAGATGCTGGTGCTTCAACGATTATGCCACTTGCTGCTCCTATTGGATCGAATAGAGGGCTCGTAACAAAGGATATAATCAAAATTCTCGTTGATGAAATAGATATTCCAATCATCGTAGATGCCGGAATAGGCTCACCGTCACAGGCTTGCGAAGCGATGGAAATGGGAGTGAGTGCTATTATGGCGAACACTGCTATTGCGACAGCGAGAGACGTAGCAGGCATGGCTGGCGCCTTTGGAAATGCCATTAAGGCTGGAAGAGCAGCTTACCTCGCTGGTCTTGGACGTGTCGTAAAAGACGGTGGTGTGGCATCATCTCCTCTTACGGGATTTCTGGAGGACTAAAAATGAACGACGAGAAGCTTATGACGAATGACGTGGATAGAAATCGAAAAGTTCGTACTGACCACATGGCTTATATGGAGGGGATGGAGGTTATCCCTCATGATACTTTTGATAGAGTAATAGCAGAAATTAAGTCGTATAACCCAAGCGATTATAGTGAAGATGATGTGCTGAGAGCTATTAAGTCCGAAAGTTGTAGTGTTGAAGACTTTAAGGCATTGCTATCTCCGGCAGCTGAAAGGTACCTAGAACAAATTGCGGAGAAGGCAAGCCTTGAGAGGAGGAAGCATTTCGGTAACGTGGTAAATCTTTTTACACCGCTCTATATATCTAATTACTGCGAGAACTACTGCGTATATTGCGGATTTAATTGTCATAATAAAATCCACAGAGCGAGGCTCAATAGTAGTGAGATAGAGAAGGAGATGAAGGCGATAGCAGAATCTGGACTTGAAGAAATACTGATTTTGACAGGTGAGAGCAGGAGCAAGTCTGATATCGAGTACATCGGTGAAGCATGCAAGATAGGCAGAAAATACTTCAAGAACATTGGAATCGAGGTATATCCGATGAATTCTGACGAGTATGCGTATCTGAAAGCTTGCGGTGCAGACTACGTAACTGTCTTTCAAGAGACGTACAATTCCGATGAGTATGAGAAGCTTCATCTCGCCGGTCATAAGAGGATATTTCCGTATAGATTTAATGCGCAGGAGAGGGCGCTTATGGGTGGTATGCGTGGTGTGGGCTTTGCCGCACTGCTTGGACTCGATGATTTTAGAAAAGATGCGCTTGCAACTGGTATTCATGCTTATCTACTGCAGCGAAAATACCCATGGGCGGAAATATCATTATCATGCCCTAGACTTAGACCTATAATCAGCAATAACGACGAGGAAACTATTTTCTCGCCTAATGAGGAACATGAAAAAGTCGAAGAGCGCCAGCTTCTTCAGGTTATATGTGCCTACAGAATATTCCTTCCGTTCGCAGCGATGACTATTTCAACTCGTGAAAGGGCTGGATTTAGAGATAATGTCATGGGTATAACTGCGACCAAGATTTCTGCTGGTGTAGATACTGGTATCGGCAGCCACAGCGACGATGAAACAAGCTCTGGTGATAATCAGTTCGAAATAGCCGATGACAGATCTGTTGATGAGATATGCGCGGCGCTTAGGGAACACGGTATGCAGCCTGTAATGAATGACTATGTGTACGTTTAAGAGGATATGTGTAACGAATCGGCACCTATCCGAACGGTCGTTAGAGGAACAGCTAGAGGTAGCTTTTGAATATTCTAAACCAGATATTGTAATACTCAGAGAAAAGGATCTCTATGAAGATGAGTATAGAAGCCTGGCTTATAGAGTGAAAGCTTTGTGCGATATGCATGATATAAAAATAATAATAAATAAGTATTACCGTGTGGCAAGAGAGCTCCATACACCAGTTCAACTCTCATTTGATGATTATAAATTATATTGTGCGAATTGTGCAGATCTAAGTGTAGGGGTTTCAATTCATTCGCTGCAAGAGGCTGCTATGGTCGGAGAAGAGGGAGCCGATTTCATAGTTGCTGGACATATCTTTGAAACTGACTGTAAGAAAGGGCTGCCTGGTCGCGGCATTGATTTTCTAACCAGCATAGTAGAAAAAGTTGATATACCAGTATATGCAATAGGTGGAATAAGAGGTTCTAATATAGATAAGGTCGCTTCCGCAGGAGCGAGTGGGGCATGTCAGATGTCATTTTATATGAATCTATAGAAATGGGGCTAGCGCATCATAGCGCAGCCCCATTTACGTTAACATTATTTATTAAGTTCGCTGATTATCCTGCGATATGGAAGCCCAACGACATTTTCGTAATCTCCTTTGAATTCGGAAATATACTTCCTAAAACCGCCCTGGATCGCATAAGCGCCAGCCTTATCCATAGGTTCACCTGTTGCGATATACGACCTTATGTCTTCATCAGTATAATCGCCACATATTATCTCCGTGACCTCGGCAAAAGATATCCTTTCATCAAACTGGGGCTCTCCGTTTATAACAGCTATTAGTGTAACCCCACTAGCTACATAATGCTTATCATTTCTTAGCGAAGATAACATCACAAATGCATCTTCTTCATCGATTGGCTTACCCATTATCTTGTCTTTATACACAATAGTATCTGAGGCGATAATTAGCGATTTGCCATCAAATTCAACTATCTCAGGTTGCTCGAGTGATGCCAATGCTTTTCTGTCAGAAAGCATCGTTACCGCATCGATAAATGAGATATTATCGGGTAGTGACTCGTCGGCATTTCCCGGCATTACGATAGGTATAATCCCATGTTCCCTAAGTATATCTAGTCTACGAGGTGACTTAGATGCGAGAATTATCCTGTCATAATTAGACAGGAGAGGATTGTCAGAATTAGTTTTCATTCTTAAGCCTTTCGAACAAGCTCTTAACTGGTGGCATGTTGATAACTACAACAGTTATTGCAGCTTCTACTGCGATATAAGTGAGGTTATACCAGATAGACCATGTTACAGCGCTGAATCCCTTTGGTGCATATGCTCCGAAGAAGATAATACCCGACATAACTGCACAGAAGTATCTTGCAAATACACCTGTGAGATATACCTTAGTAAGCCCATTTTTGCCATCACGTAGAGCACCGCCAAGACCTAGTGCACCGAACGCAATCGGATAGTCGAGTAGTAGCTGTACAGGGTGGATTACGTAAGGACCGAAGATTAAATTTACAAGTCCAAGTGCAACACCAGCCATAACTCCGCGTTTAGTTCCGTACAGATAAGTTACTACTGCAATCGGAAGAAGTGATAGAAGTGTGACAGAACCACCCTGCGGCATAGTGAAAAGCTTGATATTGGATAGTACCATCGCGATAGCAATCAATAGGGAAGATACTGTAAGAGCCTTGATGTCGACTCTTTTATTCTCAGCCTTTGAATTACTACCAAGTGTGATTAGTGCTAGGACCAAAATGATTGCAAGTACTATTATTACCTGCCCAACTCTCGACTCAACAAAATTTTGTAAATTCATAGAAAAACCTCCTGTATGTAGGAGGGGGTGCTTTGATATTCTAGCCAGCTTCCCGCTACGGCATTATCCGCATGGTAGAAGGGTCTCGCTTCATCGTTATATACAAAATCAGTAGATTTTAAGCATAAGTGAAGCAACTCTCAGCTATCGCTCCCCCAGCAATATTTGTTTACTCATTTTATATTGTTGCAAATGATATTGCAATACGATAAAATTCGCAATTTATTTATTAATTAATAAATACAGAAATCTTAATTACTGTAAGTGTAGCATTTAGATTAGTACTAATGACGAATTAAAATTAATAACAAATTTAATAACATACTTACAAAGTAATATAAAAAGTACTTGAAATACAAAGAAAATTACAAAATTTCGATGTAAGCGAGTAAGATTTTGTGTACAATAAAAGGTAATGCTTTTAGTTAAATTAGTAAAAGCTATAAGCTATAAGATGTTACTTTGTACTGAACGAGTTATTGAGGTATTTTAATGAAAGAACAAGTAAAACTTCATCAAGAGAGAGAAGCTAGTGGCCTAGCATTAATTCCGCTACTTTTCTTTATCGTGATCTACCTTGGTGTTGGAATTGTCCTTAACTTCAAGGGAGTAGAGATGGCATTCTATCAGTTCCCATCTGTAGTAGCTATGACGATAGCTGTTATCTTGGCATTCTTGATGTATCACAAGACGGGGATTGCAAACAATTTCAAACTGTTTGCAAGAGGTGCCGGCGACGAAAATATCATGACCATGCTCATGATATTCCTCTTAGCAGGAGCTTTTTCATCTGTTGCTGGAGCGATGGGAGGAGTTTCTTCCACAGCAAATCTTGGACTTGCGGTTATTCCACCTAGATTCATCGTACCAGGAATATTCGTAATAGCCGCATTTCTATCGACAGCAACAGGTACTTCTATGGGTACTGTAGGTGCGATAGTTCCAATAGCATATCAAATGGCAAATACAGCTCAACTTAACATGTCATTCGTAGTTGCAGCGGTACTAACCGGAGCAATGTTCGGAGATAATCTATCGATGATTTCGGATACAACGATAGCCGCAACCAGAACACAGGGGGTAGAGCTAAAAGACAAGTTTAGAACTAACGCATGGATGTCGATTCCTTCAGCGATAATCGCCCTCATACTAATGGTTATATTTAGTAAGGGAGGAACCGTAACTGGGAATCTAGATTACAGCCTAATTAAGGTTGTTCCATATGTGTTAGTTCTCGGCCTTGCGCTGCTAGGTCTAAACGTGTTTGCTGTACTGATTATCGGAATTCTCAGTGCTGCTGCAGTTGGTGTTGGAACTGGGGCAATAGGCCTTATGGAAGTTGCTGCAAAGATTTGGTCTGGATATCAGGGCATGATTGAGGTATTTATTCTTTCTATGTTCGTAGGAGGTCTTGCTGAACTTACAAAGCACTACGGTGGTCTAAAGTGGATAATCGATAAGACAAGCAAGCTTTTCAAAGGTCCTAAGTCTGCATCTGTAGGTATCGCGGCTCTTACTGCGCTAACAGATGCTGCAACTGCAAATAATACAGTTGCTATTATCGTAACTGGTGAGATTGCTAAAGAGATTTCTGAAAAGTATAAGATTGATCCAAGAAGAACAGCTTCATTCCTTGATATATTCTCATGCATCATGCAGGGGTTCATTCCGTACGGTGCGCAGTTCCTTCTGATTGCCAGCTTGACAAAGAATGCTGTCAATCCAACTGATATGATCCCGTACAACTGGTATTTGATAATTCTCGGAATTATGTCGATAATCTCAGTAATGGTTCCTTCGTATAATAGGATAGTATGTAAGGGCGAATGGAACTGGGAATATATGCAGCCAGAACACGAAGTTAAGAAGTAGTGAAAGCATTGTGCCATTCAGTATTGACACACGCTTAGTAATAGTTTATAATCACGTAGTCAAAGAAGAAGTTATCCGCTTCTCACCTTGTAGGCGCAGGCGTACGGGTTATCAATAACTTGATTTATTTCAGTTAATTCGCGGATACTTCTGTATCCGCTTTTTTATTATATGGAGGTAGACCAATTAGCAAGGATAAACAACAGATCAACGGAGATATTCGTGCAAAGGAAGTCCGTTTGATAGATGAGAATGGAGATATGCGCGGAGTTATGGGTATCAGAGAAGCGCTTGCGATAGCAGAAGAGGCTAATCTAGACCTCGTAAATGTTTCTCCTAATGCTGAACCGCCAGTTTGCAAGATCCTAGACTTCGGGAAATATCGCTATGAGCTCCAGAAGAAGGATAAGATGGCTAAGAAGAACCAGAAGACTATGCAGGTCAAGGAAGTTCGTCTAAGCACATTTATCGAGGAGCATGATGTAAATGTAAAGGCGAATACAGCAATCAAGTTCTTGAAGGAAGGAGATAAGGTTAAGGTTAGCCTTAGATTCAGAGGAAGAGAACGTGATTACACAGCAAAAGGCTTTGATGTTATGAACAGCTTTGCAGAGCAGATTGCCGAGTATGGCGTTATCGACAAGAAGCCAAAATTTGAGGGACGAAGCCTTACTATGTTCCTATCACCAAAGAATAGTAAGTAATGAATTAACAACTTAGGAGGAAATCATTATGGCAAAGAACAAGATGAAGTCTCATAGAGGCGCAAGCAAGAGAATGAAGCTTACTGGTTCAGGTAAGATTAAGAGAAACAAGGCATTTAAGAGCCATATTCTGACAAAGAAGACTGCAAAGAGAAAGAGAGGTCTTCGTAAGTCCACAGTGCTTACTAGTGCAGATACAAAGCGTATGCTTAGATCAATGGCAAAGTAGTTTAGGGAGGTTTTAAGATATGGCAAGAGTAAAGAAGGGCGTAAACGCTCATAAGAGACACAAGAAGATATTAAAGCAGGCTAAGGGCTTCTACGGACAGAGAAGCAAGAACTTCAGAGCTGCTAACCCAGCAGTAATGAGAGCTCTAAGATCTGCTTTTGTTGGAAGAAAGAACAAGAAGAGAGAGTACAGAAGACTCTGGATCGCAAGAATTAATGCTGCTGCAAGAGCTAACGGCATTAACTACAGCAACCTGATGAACGGTCTTAAGAAGTCAGGAATTGAGCTCAACAGAAAGATGCTTTCTGAGATGGCTATCTATGATGCAGCAGGATTCGCTGAACTGTGCGAGCTAGCAAAGAAGGCTAACTAATAATGGAATATTTTCTAAGCCATATAGGTGTTATATTTATTGCCGGGCTAATCGTTGCTGTTTGCGCGGTTACTTGGTGGGGACTAACGGCGAGAAATGAAGTTCTTAAGCGACAGAGAGCACAGGCTCGTAAAGAGGCCGCGCTAGCTAAACGCAGAGAACAAGAGAATAATAAAAATTAGAATTTTAGACAGGGCGTTAGCCCTGTCTTCTATTGCTTTCAAAGGCTGAATTATAAAATGTAATGCTCGTGTGGTTACTGTGAAACTCGTTGAACCCTTGTAATTGCTATGATAATATAGATTGAATAGATTTATAAATATAATCGATTTAGAACACAATATATAAGGGGTTTAAAATGTCACGTAACAAAATATGCAAGTCGACAATTATGTCTATTATGGTAGCCTGCATACTTGCACTTACTGCTTGTGGAGGAACAACTACACCAGATAAGTACAACTATGATGATTTCAGCAAGTACGTAAAGTTAGGTAAGTACAAGAATCTTGAATACACTAAGGCTGATGCTTCTGTTAGCGACACAGAGGTTCAGGAGGCTATAAATGCTACATTAGAGCAGGCTAAGACCAAGGAAGAAGTAAAGGAAGGCACCGCTGCGTCCGATAGCATCGTTAATATTGACTATACGGGTAAGATTAATGGCAAGAAGTTCGACGGTGGATCAGCCACTGGATATGAGCTTAATCTTGCCGATAGCAATTTTATAAGTGGTTTTGCTGAGCAGATTGTTGGACACAAAGTTGGAGAGACTTTTGACATAACTGTTACATTCCCATCTAATTATTCGAACAACACTGAGCTAGCTGGTAAGAAAGCAACATTTACCATTAAGATTAACTCACTTGTTAAGACAGCAACACCTGAGTACAACGATGCATTTGTAAAGAAGAACACTAAATTCAAGACAACTGCAGAGTACGAGAAGAATCTTAGAAAGCAACTTCTCGCGGATAAGAAAGCTAAAGCTGCAAGCTCTGAAAAACAGGAGCTTTTCCAGCATATCTTAGATGCTAGCAAGATTAAGAAGTATCCTGAGAAGGAAATAAAGGATACTCAGAAGAAGATGATTGATACTTACAAAGAGCTTGCTAAGAAGAATGATACGACATACGAGAAGTATCTTAAGAATACGATGGGAATGTCCAAGAAAGCATTTGAAAAGCAGGCAAAGGTAGCGGCTAAGAATACTGTTAGACAGGAACTTGTGTTATTTGCTCTTGCTAAGGAGTACGGTATAAAGGTTTCCGATAAGGAGTACAAGGCATACCTAGATAAGCTGCTCAAGGATGCTGGATATACACGTTCTCAATACGAGAAGGCTGCAGGTATGTCTATTGAAGAGTACGCTGATCAGAACAACCTATACGATACTATGGTATATGAGAGAGTTATGGATAAGGTGCTCAAAGACAGTATTGCGAAATAGCATATGTAGCTGCTATGTTAATGCAAGATTATCAAGTTATATTAGTTAACTGTAATTGACACCGTATCTGTTGATACATAATAAACTACGAACTTTTAAAGCTAATATTGAATGAACATGGAGGAACGAGATGAAGTGCCCTTACTGCGGTAACCCAGACACCAAAGTTGTTGATTCTAGACCTGTTGAGGAAGGTCTTGCCATCAGGAGACGTCGTGAATGCGACAAGTGTCACAAGCGATTTACAACATTTGAGAAGATTGAAAACTCGCTACTTGTAGTAATCAAGAGTGATGGTACAAGAGAGAGTTTTGACCGTAATAAACTTATCAATGGTGTACTTAAGGCGTGTGAGAAGACTAAGGTTAAGTACGATGATGTTCAGAGAATCGCTGATAATATCGAACGTGGATTGAACAATACTATGGAGAAGGAAATCGATAGTAAGATGATTGGTGCGTTAATAATGGATGAGCTACGCAACTTGGATCAGGTTGCTTATGTTAGATTTGCGTCTGTATATCATAGATTCACTGATATTGATACCTTTGTAAAGGAGATTAATAATCTACTTGAAAAGGATACAAAAGGTCACGACGCAGAGAGGTATGTCAAGGAATCATCTGGTGAAGAAGATTCCCTTGATGAAAATTAAGGTAAGCTATGATTAGAATTGCTATTGATGGTCCTGGTGGCGCAGGAAAGAGTACTATTGCAAAACTAGTAGGTAATAAGCTAGGGCTCGAATACATAGATACTGGTGCGATGTATCGTGCGATTGGGCTTAAGCTTAATCGTGAGGGCATTGCACCGGAAGATGTAAGTTCAATTCGCAATATACTGGAAAAGACATCCATTGACTTTATAGATGGTAAGATTATTCTCGATGGAGATGATATAAGTGATGTTATTAGAACGCAGGAGATTTCAAAGTTAGCATCG
Source organism: uncultured Mogibacterium sp. (assembly GCF_938039775.1). The sequence goes on from NZ_CALHTQ010000065.1 coordinate 25,269, forward strand.
ACATATTCACAGATTCCCGATGTGAGAAGTAAGCTTGTGGATCTTCAACGCAAAATTGCTGAAGGCAAGGGTGTAATCATGGATGGTCGTGATATAGGCACCAATGTGCTGCCTAATGCAGAACTTAAGGTTTTTCTTACTGCTGATCCGATGGTTAGAGCACGCCGTAGATTCGATGAGCTTAGGGCAAAGGGTGTAGTGGCGGTCCTCAGTGATATTTTTGAAGAAATCAAAGACAGAGATTTTCAAGATATGAACAGAAAACTTAATCCGCTTGCTCAGGCCGATGATGCAATTTTGGTTGATACTTCTGACATGAGTATAGATGAAGTCGTGAGCACAATTGTAGCTATGGCTACAAAGATTACGGGTTAGGAGTAATGGAGGTCAATGATATGAAAGAAGGTGCAATTGCACTTGGTAAGGTTAGAGGCTACTGCTATCTGATATTTCTGTTTGATGTACTGCTTCTGTTTCGCGAAGAGATAGCTGGTTTTTTTGGAACAACCGATAGAAAGATACTGTATGGATTCATAGCGATCATACTATTTCAAGCGGTTCTCAGCGTTTTGTATGTGGTGAAGTATGTGACTACTGTGAGTCAGAAAGACAAGAAGCGTAAGGCGATTATTATGTATGCGGCTCGTCTCAGGTACACATTTATCGCGATGCTCGTTCTGCTCGCATTTATAATCGGAAACTATACTGCATATGCAAATTTATATGTTGAGAAAGCGTTAATAATGATGCTTGTGATTATGCTATTCTCGTCGCTAAAGAACTTGACGATACTTCAGCGCGGGAGATACTAGAAAAATATACATAATTATTAACAGTTAATATGCAAAAATAAGGTATTTTGAACCCTGTCTGCGCTTGTTGCAGACAGGGCGTTTTGATATAATTCTAGTGTGTTGCTCTCGAGAGAGGGTTATATATGAATAATGGAAATAACAACCTATATAAGTTGCCACAGGAGAAATTGCTGTATTCCGGTGCATCGTCACTTTCTGATGTCGAGCTACTTGCATTAATCCTTAGAACAGGAACTGCTGACAAGAAAGTTCTTCAGTTAGCGGATGAAGTAATGACATACACGGATGAATTGTCTCAGAATATCTGCAGCATTGATGCAAGGGAGCTTCTCAATATCGATGGTATTGGAGTGAGTAAAGCGTGCTCAATTGTAGCAAGTATGGAGCTTGCTAGGAGGGTTAGAGAACCCAGCCTGCTAGCAGGTAAGACTATTACTACAGCTGAAGATATCGCTGAACTATATATGGAACGCATGCGAGGTGCAAAGCGTGAACATGTTCAGCTCTTTATGCTCAATACAAAATGTAAAATTGAGTCGGAATACAATGTATCTATTGGTGAATTAAACTCTGCTGATATACATCCTAGGGAAGTGTATAGTGTTGCTATAAGGCGTAGTGCTGCAGCTATTATCATAGCGCATAATCATCCAAGTGGTGATCCAACGCCTAGCAATCTTGATATAGCTGCTACCAAGAGACTGGAAGCTGCGGGCAAGATAGTTGGCATTAAGCTTCTAGACCATATCATTGTTGGATATGATAGTTATGTCAGTCTCAGGAGCGAGGGAATTATTGAACAAGCTGTTTAAACGGAGAGTGTGATAAGGTGTCTAAAACAATCTATATTACATCGGGAAAAGGAGGAACGGGCAAATCCACATTTGCTGCAAACCTCGGGCTAACGCTTGCATACATGGGCAAGCGTGTTATTTTGCTTGATATGAACATGGGCATGAGAGATTTAGATCTTTATATAGGTGTTCAGAATGAGGCCATATTTGATATTTACGATGTAATTATGAGGACCTGCGAACCGAAAGATGCGATTATACACTCGAACTTTGCGGATAGACTGTCGATTATTCCTGCACATCAAGGTGTAAATTGGATTGATATATCACGAGCGGATATCGATGAATTGATAGAACACCTCAAAAGCGAATACGATGTTGTAATCATGGACGGAGCACCAGGTATAAATCGCGCTGTCGATCTTTGCCACAGTTCCGCTGATGAGGTTATCATCGTTACAACTCCTGATTATGCTGCCATAAGGGATGCTGATGCCATCGAGGATAGGCTTATTAAGTGTGAGATTATGAATAGACATTATGTAATAAATCGCATGATACCAGTGAGCAAAGATCTTGGATGTGGACCTGGATTAGCTGAAATAGACCTGCGTTTTAGGTCAGAATTACTAGGTGTGATTATGGAGGATGAAAATATTCGTGCATCGTGCAATATTGGTATTCCTATAGTTGCAAAGAGGGATACTTATATCGCGAGAAACTTCAATAAAATAGCGGAGAGAGTGATTAGAGAGATTCTCTAGAGTTGACTATGTTTTCATTAAAATATATAATAAATCAGTATGATTATATACACGAAATGCTTATTTTTAATAACAAATAAGTGAAAATATACTGTATTACTAACAAATAACTGAATAAGGAGTTGAATATGACACCGCTATTAATAACTGTGGTAGCTGGTATCGCATTTCTAGCAATAGGATTGCTACTTGGCTACGGTGTACGTAAGCGTGTCGGAGAGAAAGAAATTGGAAGTGCAGAGCAAAAGGCTCAGAACATTATTCTTGATGCGGAGAGTGCCGCTGAGAATATCAAGAAGGAAAAAGTTCTAGAAGCTAAAGAAGAAGTGCACCAGATCAAGGAAAATCTCGAAAACGAAATTCGCGACAGACGTAACGAAGTCACAAGAACAGAAAGGCGCATTCTTCAGAAGGAAGAAAACATTGAAAAGAAACTAGAGAGCATCGAACGTAGAGAAGAGGGTTTATCAAAGCGTGAGCGTTCGATGGATGAAAAGCACAAGGAAATCGATCAGTATTTAGAGAAGCAGATTGCTGAGCTAGAGAAGATTTCCGGGTACTCAAAGGATGAGGCAAAGCATCTTCTGCTTGCAGAGATTGAGAAGGATGTAAGAAAAGATGCTTCTGCGATTATCACTAGAGTTGAAGAAGAAACTAAGGACGAGGCAGATAAGAAGGCAAGAGAGATTATTACACTTGCAATTCAGAGATGTGCCGCAGATCAGGTTGCTGAAACTACTGTTTCAGTAGTGGCTCTGCCTAATGACGATATGAAGGGGCGTATCATCGGTAGAGAAGGAAGAAATATCAGAGCTATTGAAACTCTTACAGGTGTTGATCTGATTATCGATGACACACCAGAAGCAGTAATTCTCTCTGGATTTGATCCAGTTAGAAGAGAGATTGCTAAGAGAGCGCTAGAGAAACTTATTTCAGACGGTAGAATCCACCCTGCACGCATCGAAGAGATGGTGCAGAAGGCTACTAAGGAAGTTAACAACATCATCAAGGAAGAGGGTGAACAGGCCTGCTTTGAGACTGGCGTACACAACTTACACCCTGAGATGGTTAAGCTTCTAGGTAGACTAAAGTATAGAACATCGTACGGTCAGAATGTGCTAAAGCACTCTGTAGAGGTTGCTCTCCTCGCTGGTATGATGGCATCAGAGCTTGGACTTGATCCAAGGCTCGCAAAGAGAGCTGGACTTCTCCACGATATCGGAAAGTCTATCGACCATGAGGTTGAAGGTACACACGTAGAAATAGGTGTGAATATCTGTAAGAAGTACAAGGAGTCATGGAAAGTTATCAACGGTGTTGAAGCTCACCACGGAGATGTTGAAGCTACTACACTTGAAGCCGTTCTCGTTGGTGCAGCTGATGCTCTATCAGCAGCTAGACCTGGCTCAAGAAGAGAAACTCTTGAAGCATATATCAAGAGACTTCAGAGCCTCGAGAATATTGCTAATACTACTAAGGGTGTTGA
>NZ_CALHTQ010000066.1 GCF_938039775.1 uncultured Mogibacterium sp.
TCTTTGTCTTCTGATCGATAATCTCGAGGTAAGACATCGCATCCGGACTATCGAGTCCCTGCATCTTGAGTAGGTCAACATATGTCACGATAGATGTCAGCGGCGTCTTTAGATCATGCGATACGTTGGAAATCAGCTCGTTACGGAGTCTCTGACTTCGTAGCTCGTTCTCAAGTGCAATTTCCTCCGCCTTGGCAATCTCGTTAATATCGCTCGCCATTCTCTCGAATTCACCTCGGTGCTTTACAACAACCTTCTTGTCGAAATCGCCTTCTTTTATCGCTCTGATACCCTCACGAATCTTTGCATAGTCATTGTAGAACCTGAGGATAAATATTATGATAATTGTCATCGCCACATATATCCAATTCTCAAATAGATACGCAGGGGCGAAAACAACTGCTATAAATAAACACAATCTCTTTTTGCTAGCATCCTTTGATATGAAAAGGTTGTATAGTCCCATGATGATTTTCCCGATGATTGAGCGTTCGAAGAAATCCCTATTCTTAATATTCTTTACCAGTGACGTGAGCAGGATCAATGCTATAAATACGCATATTGTCATGAGAGCTAAAGATCCGAATCCCTGTACCCACTCTGGTTTAAATGTCGAGAACTCACGACCTAGTATCATGTCACTCTGTTCGGTGAGTTCCTTTACTGAAAATCCTTTTTTTACAATGGTCTTAAGTATGTGGTCTAATGATTTCCCTGAGAATATATATACATAAAAAATCTCTTCAGCGACAACTACACCTATACCCGCCAGGAATATCCCTAGCATGCGGATTTCAGGAAATATGCGGTCGAGGAAGTTTAGCTTGACGCTACCTCTTATATCTAACGTTCCACTGAAGTATATCGCAAAAATCACACCCGCAAGTGCCAAAGCACCGCAGATAATGAGAAGTATAAAATTCGTCGTCAGCATGCTCACAAGTTTATTCTTATCCACAAAACCGTTGAAGTGCTCACTCGTGTATGCTTCATAGATTATAATTTTATTTGCCGATATAACAAGTATTATAGTGCTGACGGTTGCCAGCATGATGGCAACTTTTGATTTCACTCCACGAAACTCGTCTCTTACGACTTGTTCCCTCATTAGTTATCTCCTTCAAGCTTATATCCTGTGCCCCATACAACTTTGATGTATCTAGGGTCTTTAGGATTTATTTCAATCTTCTCTCTGATGTGTCTGATATGCACCGCAACGGTGTTCTCCGGATTATATGCCGGTTCATCCCACACCGACTCATATATCTGCTCCATTGAAAACACGCGGTTAGGGCTCTGAGCTAACAGCCTAAGGATTCCAAACTCGGTAGCGGTCAAGGTGACGTTTCTACCATCGACTGTGACCTTCTTGCTGTTGTCATCTACAGTTAGCCCGCCCACTCTGTAGATACCTTCTTCTGATGGTTCATTGGCATTTCCGAACTGCATATATCTACGAAGTTGCGATTTTACTCTCGCTACTAGTTCCATGGGGTTGAACGGCTTAGTAACGTAATCATCCGCACCGATATTTAGCCCTATAATCTTGTCATAGTCCTCTGCCTTAGCCGATAGCATGATAATAGGAATATCCTTCTCATTTCGAATCATCTGCGTCGCCTGAATTCCATCGAGTCTAGGCATCATAACATCCATGATAGCAAGCTTAACATCTTCACTCTTTACCGCATTAATAGCCTCGAAGCCATCGTGAGCCTTTACAACCTCAAAGCCTTCGTTATTTAAATATATCTCTATCGCTCTAGCGATTTCCTTGTCATCATCGCAAACTAGAATCTTCACGGTGCATCCTCCTTAATTTCGCCTCTATAAATAGAAGTATATATCATTTGCCATAAGAAATTCGATTGTAATTATTATGATTTCTTTAAAATAAAATAGCAGTGGTTCAAACATTTCGCAAGCACGAAATACTTAGCTCGCTAAAATGATTCAATAACCACTGCTATTATTAAATTCTAATGTAGTTTGCGACATTCCGAAAGCGCCTTTATATCAGGTGTTTCCTCTTTTGCGCCTTACTTATATCCCTCATTATCGCTCTTCTTACTTGTCACGTTGAGTGCAACCCACAGCACGAATGCCACTAGAGTAAATACGATTAGAGCGTAGAAGTTAGAATCGTACTTCCCACCTGCAGCCTCAAGCAGCTTAGCCGAGATAATAGGTCCGATGATAGCCGCTGGGATTAGTGAGAAGTTTGCGATACTGAAGTTAGTAGGGAAGTACTTTGCTCCGAACGCTTTATTTATGTAAGCGGATGTAAGTGTTGGAGTTCCGCCGTAAGCTAGACCTACGAAAATCAGACCCACAACGATTGCGATGAGCGAGTGGCTCATGCCCCCGATTACAAGTAGAACACCTGCTATAAACATGAATATGTTGTTTACAATAGATGTAGTCTTTCTACCGAACTTATCGAAGTTGTTACCTGTAACGATTCTGCCTGCTCCGTTAAATAGAGAAACGATCATACCGAGTACTGCCGATCCGCCGTAAGCTAGCGAGATGTTAGCCGCACTGTTGATTACCATAAGCCCCGCTGAGTTGAGAGCAACAGCCCAGATAAAGAATACCCAGAATCTCGAAGTCTTCATCATCTCTGCAGCTGTATAGTGATGAGTCTTATCATCTGTTGCAGCTGCCTTGCCTGCACCTGCTGCTGGTGCTTCTGGCGACTTGATGATAATTGCTGCAACTACCAAAACTACGAAAATAGTAATAGCAAGAATCTTAAATGTTGGGAAAACTCCAATATTTGCGATGAACTTAGTTACAACGGTTCCAAGAGCTAGACCGCCGAGACCGAATCCCATCAGCATGATTCCTGAAGCAAGACCAACCTTATCTGGGAACCATTTAGTAATAGTAGTGATAACAGCGTTATATCCAATGCCTACGCCGCCACCACCGAATATTCCGTAGAATATGTACAGCTTCATAAGGCTTCCCGATGCATCCGCTGGATTCAGAGTTGAAACCATGAAAAATCCGATGAGAAGTAGAACTGCCGAGATTAGAAGTCTTATCTTAACACCAAACTTCTTACCGAGCTGTCCACCGATGAGTCCGCCCAAGCAGAACATAATCATAGAGATTGTGAATGTCATCGACATCTGTGCAACTGTCCATGTCTTGAAAACCTCTGCAAAAGGAGTTCTGAACAAAGACCATGCGTAAATAAGTCCTAGGAATAGCGTAGAAATAGTCGCCATTCCGAGATACAACCATCTTTTGTTGTTGTTCATTTTCTTAAACCACCTGTCCTTACCTAATTACGCTGCCATTACCTCTCTGCAGCGCTTTAATTCTTTAACGCTCAAGCTCCATTCGCTGAACGCCAATGCAAAATATAATACCACTTTTCACATTTATTTTCTAGCAAATATTGTATATCTTGCATATAACTTTCGATGTTTTTTCGCATCCATACCTGTCTAAGCTTCGAGAACAGTTTTTACCTTTCTATACGAAAAATCTGTTGACCCACTAATCTCTTCATATACAAAAGACTCGAGCGTTGCTATAGTACAGCCCATATCTCGAAGTGTTTTCATCGCCTCTTCTAGGTCGTCCTTCTGCTTAGATGCACAGCAGTCCTTGATAATCTGAACATCATAGCCCTTCTCAACTAGACTTCTTGCACTCTGCAGGATTCCGATGTGTGCCTCTAGACCAGCTAACACAATGCGTTTACCCTTATGAGACTGAAGTAAGCTCTCCATGTCTGGCGAAGAAGTGCAGTCAAACTCAACCTTGTCGAGCTTCTCGAAGCTGCGCAGTTCACTCTTGAGCTCCCCTGAAATCGGTTCTGCATCGTAGCCATACTGCTCCGTCAGAAGCGTCGGTAGCTCTAGTATGTTGAGACATCTTGCTAGCTTTAGCACATTGCTCATAAACTTCTCGCTCTTACGAACCTTAGGGATTATATGGTTCTGGAAATCCATGATTATGCACATAGTATTATCTGAGCTCAGGCCACGGAGCTTCGCCAGCGTACCGTTATCCACACGGTTCACCTTATACGGAGTTATGGTCGCATACCCATTTGCAAGGCAGTTTAGGTCTGTATTTGCAGGCTGTACACTGCCATCGGTTATCTCGGCATTATACTTATATTCTCCGTCTGCAAAAGGCTTGTTCGCATCCCCTTCATCCTCGCTCTCGTGATTTTCTGCTATAACCCTCTCGTAAGTGTTGTTAAATCCGCAGATGCCAGCCTCCGCATATCTGACGCCCTTAATCTGCCACTTAGGTAAATCAGGAGCATTCACATTGAGAATTATTCCCGGCTGAAGCTTCTTCGCCACATCGATGAGCTCCGGTATCATTTCGCAAATGAACTCGAAGTGAGTCGCCTGCCTATTCGTCACGGATAGTGCAATAGCTCTATATCCATTTAGAGCCCCTTCATTTGCGATTGCAAATGTTCCCGAATAGTTGATATCTATTCCCGCATTGCCGCCGTGATTAATACCGCCGATGACAAAGTCTGGAGGCGTTCCCGCTTCCCTCATCATATCTATTCCGAACTTCGCACAGTCCGCAGGAGTTCCTGATAGAGCGACAGCCTTGACAGCCCCCTCCATATCTACAGCACGCGCCGTAACATTCCCGCCGAGAGTAATAGCTTGACCGCTAGCGCTTCTCTGCTTGTCAGGCGCCACGACGTATACCTCCGCCATGTGCGAGAGGAAACGAACCAATGTGCGGATTCCAAATGCATCTATTCCGTCATCGTTACTAACTAATATTCTAAGCATTGATATTCCTCATTCCCTTCTTTATATTCCCAACAAACATCTTGATAAGTAGTCTCAGGAGCGGCTCCGATACTCTGTAGAAGTAGAAGTACACCACCTGCTCCTCCTCCGTGCAGAGGTCAGTAACAGGATTCATCATGAGACCGACATCTTTAGCCACCTGGCATAGCTGCTCTGCTGGCACCGGAACCTTGATTCGCAACATGACTGCGAGTCCTGACTTCGAATCGAGCGCTTCGATCAGACCTTCGCCGTATTCCTTAAACATCTCCATCGTGGTGTGGAGCTTCTCGGAATTCCTCTTCCTGCACTTCTTGATATGCCTATAGTAATATCCGCCATCCATGTAGAGTGCGAGGCAAATCTGTTCAGCCTTGGAGCACGTCTGCGAATACTTGCTCTTGATTCTGTCAAATACTTCCATGAGTTCCTTAGGCAGTACCATATAGCTTATCTTGATTGATGCAAATAGTGTCGACGAGAATGAACCGAGATACACGACTCTCCCCGATCTATCGAGTCCTTGTAGGGCAGGTATAGGCTTCCCAAAATATCTGAGTTCACTATCGTAATCATCCTCTAGGATGTAGCTGTCGTTGTCCTCCGCCCACTTGATAAGCTCATATCTACGTCCAATCGGCATAACCGCGCCTGACGGGAACTGATTTGACGGATTCACATATACGAGACTTCTCATATTAACTGGCAGTCGTTCAATCATGATACCGTTATCCTGCACAGGGATATTGGATAGGTTGACGCCCTCATCCTTAAATATCTCTCGCACAGGACCGTAGCCTGGGGATTCCATCGCAGCGTTACTGATGCCGAGTTCCCTAAGGATACGGATGAGATGCGTTGCAAGCTGCTGGGAGCCAGCACCTATCAAGACCTGGTCTGGAGAACATTTTACGCCCCTGCCAGCATAGAGGTACTTCGCTATCTCATAGCGTAGGGCCGCCTCACCCTGCACGTCAGCTTCAGACTGTAGTGCATAAGCGTAATCGTTGAACACCTTGCTCATGCACTTCTTCCACTTCGAGAATTCAAAGCTCTCCTCATCGTAGATGAGCGAACGCTCCTTGACCGTCTTGGTGCTCTCTGGTGGCAAAAGCTCGTCGAGGGTCAGCCCAGCTTCTACACTTCCATTACCAACTGCGCCAGAGATATCCTCGCTTACGTAATATCCTGACTTCGGCTTACTCTCTATGTATCCCTCTACGAGCAGCTGATTATACGCTGTCTCAACAGTAGTGACACTGATACCATTTTCCTTAGCAAGTTGCCGGAGTGACGGCAGCTTCATGCCGAGTTCAAACTCACCTGAAAGAATTTTGGCCTTTATGTAGTCAAAAATCTGTATATATAGATTTTGATTATTATTGTCGGCAAAATCGAAAATAATGGTTCTCATCGCCTGTTTTCCCCTATCTGTATTCTAAAAATTTATCTAAATTGTACATTTTTATAACTGCACTGTACTGTTATTATAATACTTGTCGGAGGAGTGTACAACGACAAATTGATAATAAAAACAGCATTTATATAAGGAATATAGATGACTATATGGAGGTAAAAATTATGATTGAAACTAAGAACCAGACAAGCACAGGTCGTGCTGATAGAAGTGATAAGACTTTGATGCTAGTAATCACAGCGATGATGACTGCAATGGTTATGATTGCTACTACATTTTTCAAGATTCCTAACGCAATGGGATACATTCATCTCGGAGACGGTTTCGTGCTACTAGCTGCAATTATCCTTCCTAAGAGATATGCATGCTTCGCTGGCGGAGTTGGGGCAGGACTAGCCGATATATATGGCGGATACGCAGTGTGGGCACCTTGGACACTCGTGATTAAGATTGTGATGGTGCTAATAGTTCAGCTCTTCTTTGATATTATCATCAAGCGTGCTTCTAGCGGGAATCATGCGGCTAAGCTAGCGGGAATTCCTTTTGCAGAGCTATTTGCATATGTATTAGCAGTTATATGGACTGCAGCTGCTTACTACGTTGCTCAGGGATTCATATATGGCAACTGGACTGCTCCAGTCGCAGATGTGCCTGGCAATCTCCTACAAGCTTCCGTTGGTGCTGCTGTAGCAATCACGGTGTCGATTGCTCTCGGCAAGACTGCGCTCGGTAAGAACTTCTATTATAAGAGAGCGACTCTTTAAACTTAATTGAAATGGGGATATAACTAATGGAATACAAGAGAATACTATCAGTTCAGGATATATCGTGTGTCGGTCAATGCTCATTGACAGTCGCACTACCTATACTTTCGGCTTGCGGACATGAGACAGCAATCTTGCCTGCGGCAGTACTTTCAAATCACACAGGAGGATTCAAAGGTTTCACTTGCAGGGATTTAACAGCAGATATGCCTGATATCATCAAGCAGTGGGAAATCGAGGGAATCACCTTTGATGCAGCATACACAGGTTACCTCGGAAGCAGTGAGCAGATTGCGTATGTAAAAGACATATTTGCAAGGCTCGTTTCGCCTTCGGGACTACGTATAGTCGATCCCGCAATGGCTGACGGCGGTAAGCTCTATCCTGCATTCGACATGGACTTCGTAGAGGTTATGAAGTCACTAATTGCCACAGCAGACGTTGCCCTTCCTAATATCACGGAAGCCGCACTGCTCACTGGAAACGAGTACAGAGAAACCTATGATGAGGCATATGCAGAGAAGCTTGTAAGCGGGCTTCATGAGCTCGGCGCTAAGACTGTCATCATGACTGGTGTCAGCTATGATGACGCTATGACAGGAATTCTCGTTTCTGATGAGAATGGTCTTAATTATATAAGACATGAGAAGATGCCAATCACCTGCCACGGAACGGGTGACGTGTTCGCCTCCGCATTTGTAGGTTCTTACCTAACAGGCAAGGATAAGGCTGAGGCCGCTAGAATCGCAGGCGAATATGTACTCAGCTGTATTAAGAACACTATCGATGACAAGGAGCACTGGTATGGCGTTAAGTTTGAGCCTCTCCTTGGAAATCTAATTTCAGCTATTCGCGGTTAATCCGCTAGCACCGTGTAGCCATATATAAAATAAACATGTAGTCGAGAGCGCAAGTTCTCGGCTTATTGTTTTTTGTGTTATCTATTGAATCATTTACTCACCGAATGCAATCAGATAGGCTCTGCGAATTATCTAAAAAAATTTAACTAAATATAGTTTTAACGATAATTTGCATGGCAGTGTATGGTAAAATGGCAGAAATGATTGTTATTGACAACGTATAAAACCGCTTATTAATGAGAAGCATTTATTATTGGAGGATATAATGAACGATAAAATCGCAGGCAAGTTCCGTGGTACCGGAATAAAAGCTGGTCTCATGTATGGAATGGCCGAATTTTACGGCGGCGGCGCTTTTGTAATCATCAACACCTTCTTCTTGGTATTCCTGACTAAAGCACTTGGCATGCCCGCTGCACTCGCTGGCGCTATACCAATGGTCGGAAAAGTATGGGACGCCATTACCGATCCGATGATGGGAAATATCACCGATAGAACATCATCGAGATTTGGACCTAAGAGGCTGTATATATTGATAGGCGGAATCCTATCAGCCATTGCTTTTATATTGCTATGGACTACGATTCCCTCACGAAGTACAACGGTACTGTTCATATACTATATAGTGATATACTGCTTGTTCTCGACATGCTTTACCATCATTATGGTTCCGTACAACGGACTGCTGCCTGATATGGTGGATAGTTACGATGTCCGATCTAAATTCTCAAGTCTAAGAATGATCTGGTCGACTATCGGAGCTATATTGGCTGGACTCGTTCCGACGCTCATGATAAAGGATACGCTTAACACTAGCATGTATCTCAAGGTTGCTGTCATCTTCGGCATCCTATTTGGACTTGCTGCTATTGTAACTTTTGCAGGAACTTGGGAAAAGGTAAAGCCGCCAGTTAAGACTAGACTTCGCGATAGCTTCTCGGAGGCATCATCGGTATTTAAGAGTCGCTCCTTCAAGATATTTATCGGCATCTACCTATCCGGCCAGTGCGCAATGGACTTCGTGTCAGGTATGGCGATTTACTATGTAGATGACGTACTGCAGGGATACGATAAGGGATATCTCACGATGCTGATGGGCGTTCTGCTTTCATCACAGCTTATCGGTATGCTCATATTCACACCGATAATGACCAGAACCTCAAAGCGTACTACCATCCTCATCGGTGCGCCTATACGAATAGTTTCGACGCTCGGACTTCTCGCATTTTCATATGCAGGAGCACCAATCGTTCCTGTACTCCTTCTCTCAGCTGGAGTTGGAATCGGTAACGCAGCAACGCTGACAAGTATATTTGCAATCCTTGCCGATATGGCGGATATAGATGAGCTGATAACTTCCACAAGCCGCCCGGGCATCGTGTCGGGAATGGCAACATTTGCGAGAAAGATTTCTGCAGGTCTATCCGTGTGGTTCATCGGAATCCTGCTCTCTCTAGTCGGCTACGATGCTAATCTCGCACACTCGGGCGTTGGTCAGGCGCTATCGACGCAGCGAGGAATCGCGATGATATTCATAGTCATTCCCGTAATTCTCGTAGTATTGCTGCTCATATTCGGCTACATCTTCCCTGTCACCAACAAGGAATTTGATGTGGTTAAGAGGGAAATCGCCAGAAGACGAGGCGAAGATAACAGCATTGCAACAGATGCTGAGAAATGCATCCTCGAACGTGTAACCGGCTTTAAGTACGAAGACTTATGGAAGGTTTCAAACGAACACAAGGTGAAAACAAATGTATAGTACAGCAAATCAAATCGCTACAGTTCAGCAGAGCCCACTCATATGGGCTCATCGCGGCGCAAGTGGATATGCTCCCGAGAACACTCTTCCTGCATTTCAGAAAGCAATTGAGCTGGGTGCGAACGGCATCGAACTAGATGTTCAGATGACGAAGGACGGCGAGCTAGTCGTATGCCACGACGAGACAATCGACAGAACATCTAATGGTAGTGGCTGGATTAAAGACATGACTTTAGCAGAGCTTAAAAGTCTTGATTTCTCCTGCGGGCAAAAGGATTTCGCAGGAGTCACTATCCCGACCATGCGTGAAGTATTCGAACTACTAGCTCCTACTGACTTGATTATCAACATTGAGCTCAAGACTGGAATTGTCTTCTATCCCGGAATGGTAGAAAAGCTACTGGAACTGAGTTCGGAGTGCGGTTTCTCAGATAGGGTAATTTACTCATCGTTTAACCACTACACGGTCAAGCACATCCGCGAGATCGCCCCTAATGCTAAACTTGGCTTTCTCTATGCCGACGGAACGATCGATATGCCTTCATACGCTATTAAGCATGGTGTACAAGCGCTTCACCCTGCTCTATACAACATTCAATTCCCAGGCCTTATAGACGAATGCCACCAGAAAGGGCTAGCTATCAACGTATGGACAGTTAACGAGGAGGAGCATCTCGAACTGTGCTGCAAAGCTGGTGTCGATGCGATTATTACCAATTATCCTGATAGGGCTTTTGAGGTAATCAGGAGGCAGATATGAAGAGTTATCCTAACGCAAATCCCATAATATTAACTGCTGGTGATTTGAGTGATTTTAGCAACTCTAACCATGCGACACTTCCAGACGGAGTTAGCATAGTCAGAGAAAGCAAATACAACGAACACATGGCTACGAAAAACAAACATTGGCGTGACCGTAATGTAACATTGGAAGATTTTACTGCGCACGACGGCCTATCAATAAGGTACTATCACGCTTCACAGCGAGGTGATGCCAAGAGCTGCATAGTCATGCTACACGGATACTGCGGTTTCTGGGGAAAGTTCCACGAGATGGCTGAATATTACTGGCGTGCTGGCTATGAGGTCTTCTTTATAGAGCACAGAGGTCACGGCTATTCGGGAAGGCAGATAGACGGAGATGATTTGGTTCACGTTAATAGCTATAACGACTACACTCGTGATATACACCAATTTATGACTGAAATCGTTAAACCCCATATCGGAGACCTCAAGTGCATCATGTTCGGACACTCCATGGGCGGTGCAATCGGAGCTCTTTATCTGGAGCAATATCCCGGGGTCTTCGATGCGGCAATTCTAAGCTCTCCAATGTTCGAGATAAGAACAGGTGGTACATCCAAGCTGCTAGTTAAACTGCTATTAGCTAAAATCAAGCTGCTACGCCAAGAGAAGCAGCCTTTCCCTGGCGGAAATGCTTGGGATGGCGTTCCTACTTACGACAAGAGTAGCGCCATGTCAGAGCCTAGATACATGTATATCTTCAATCAGCGCCTTGCAGACAGTCATTATCATACAAATAGGATGTCTAACGGCTGGGGTTACGCGAGTTTCCGTACGACGCCGAAGATTCTCAAGGATGCTCATAAAATAGATATTCCTATCCTGCTCTTGACCTCTGGAAATGATGCCCTTGTTGATCTGGAAGGTCACTACAGATTTGCAGACAGTACACCTAATACTGAATTCGTTATATATGAAGGTGCAAAGCATGAGCTGTATAACGGAACTGAAGAGATACTCGAAGACTACTATGCTAGAATCTTTGAATTTCTAGAAAAAATCAGGAGAGGAAACTCTTAACACGATCTACCTCATGCCATAATTGGAGGGTCTATCAAAACGATAGGTTCTCTGAATTATATATAGAAATTATCTTACTAATGACAAAAGCCGCCGTGTTTGGCGGCTAATTTATATTCTTGCAATCTGTATTGCCAAGTCCCTTGCTCCGGGTGATTTACCGTATATGGAACTTGTCTACATCAAAAATATTCACAGTATTTGCTTCTTCATATCTATATGAGTTGTCTATTCCCTTCATGTAAATTTCCCTGCTAGATATATCAGTAATCAAAGCACTTGAAAGTAAATGTTTTATTTCAAGGCTATTTACTGGAGAACGCTCTATAGCGGATAAATAGCTTTCTTTATCTATTTGCGACCAATCAATACACTTTCCTACAGCCGCCTTGAGCATCTTATCAAGCCATATCCTGCCACTTCTGCCGTTACCTTCTCTAAAAGGATGTGCAACATTCATTTCAACATATTTATCTACACATTCCTCAAATGTATTTTGTGGCATCTTCTCTATCTCTTTGATACTTGCTTCAAGATAAAGTACCGGAGCAAATCTGAAATTCCCTTTTGCAATGTTCACGCTCCTTAATTCCCCTGCAAAACTGTATACATCCTGAAATATATATCTGTGAATTTCAGCAAGCCCCTTAAATGTTCCAGTCTCGATTTTATCTATATCTCCACTATCCCATAGTTCCAGTGCTCTTTGTTTACTTAAAAATTCTTCTTGTTTATAATCCATGATTATTTCTATGCTTTCTATTACTCATGCTTTCCCTTCACTTATTCACATTACAAATAAATCTATAGTGAAGTAATTGCCGCTAAGCATCCGAAGATAATTCCCGGTAGATTTGCTACCATAATAGGGTAATCTCTCTTTTCCTTGAATAATCCGTATGAGAACCACAGGATGCAGTTTATCATTGCTGCTAGAGGCTGAATAAAGCTTCCCTTATTTCCATTTAAGTTATTCATAATCTGAGCTACATATGCGACGTACATTACTATCGACATGCAAGTCCCTGCCCATCCCAGCATAGTTACTTTCTTTTCACTCATGGTATACCCCCTTTTTCTTTATCTTTATTTTACGAACTGGGGTATTATACAAAACTATTTGGGTCCGTTCAACATGAAAGTCTTGAAATTTCAGCACATGTTGAATTTTGATTAAACAATTAGCTGCTTTTAAGTCTTCTCCTCCTGAGTTCTGCAACAAGACTTAAATCTGAATCGTAAACTGACCTCTTGCTAATACCGAGCTCCCCAATTTCCACGTTTTTATTCTTGCCATGAAAGTCACTACCTCCGCTCACGAGCAAGCCACGACTCTCCGCAACATCTAGGAGCATTGCAGTTTCAACTTCATCGTATCTAGAATAGAAGCACTCGAGCCCCTCGACACCTATGCTCTGAAGTACATCTAGTTTCGCCTCGAGCTCCTCCTTGCTCATATGAGTTTCATTTTCTCCACCGAGCGGATGTGCCCAGATTGCAACTCCACCAGAAGCTCTAATCGCATTAATAGCAAGCTCGGCAGGGATTCTGTTATCCACTCCAAACTCAAGGTATTTATTTATGATTTCGGTCCTCGTACCAGAGATGCCCTTGCGCATGAGGATATTTGCTATATGCGGCTTCCCTGCAGACGGGATTGATTCCAGCTCCGCCATCTCTTCATGTGTAAGCTCGATGCCATCGACTTCTCGCAGATGCTCTATCCTAATAGCGAGTTTATTCTCTCTCTTTGACTCTGCAGCAGCAAGAGCCTCTTTAAAATCAGGATGTTCGTCATCATACGAATATCCGAGGATGTGGCACTTGATATCTCCTATTTCACACGAAAATTCTATCCCCTTATAGAACTCCATCTCTTCTGGAATCTCATCCTGAACCTCATTGGCACCAGCGGTCGTGTCATGGTCAGTTAGTGAGAACACCTTGATTCCAGATTCTCTAACCATCTGCACAACCTCATCAGGGCTATATGATCCATCAGATGCCGTGGTATGCAGGTGCATATCGACCAATATTCTATTGTTATTCATACTATGCACCTTCCTCCTTAATTTTTAATATATACGATTCTAACCGCATTCTAGGCATATTATTCTGCAGTAAACTTCATGCCCTTAGTCTTGGCAACTTCCTTGCCCTCTGCACTAAATACAGCCTCAACGCCTTTCTGCTTCTTGATGAACGCCTTGCCACCATCAACACCTTTCATCAGACAGATGGTGCTCATAGCATCGATATCCATCGAGCATCCCTTCTTCGCAACCAAGCTAACAGCTTCGAGCTGCGTTTCAACCGGATATCCCGTCTTGCTGCTCAGCACATGATGGTAAATCTTGCCATTCTGCTGGAACTGTCTCTCGTAAATACCCGAGGTTACTACCGTCTGGTTGTCCGCCGTTGTAGTTCCAATAATTTCAGTTCTATCTGTATAAGGCTTCTCGATTCCGATGACGAACGGACTACCGTCAGGCTTACTTCCTATAGTGGAAATATTACCACCGAGGTTTATTACCGCCGACGTTACACCCTCTTTCTCGAGCAGTTTAGTCAGTTCATCTGCAACGTACCCTTTAGCGATTCCTCCTAGGTCGAGCTTTGCCTGTGGATCTGCGAGTCTTATCTTATTGCCGTCAAATTGAATATTCTTGTAGTTGACATGCTTCAGTGCCTCAGTAATCTTGCTCTGCTCTGGAACTACTGGTTTCTCCGCTTGGAAATCCCAAAGTCCCGAAACTGAACCTATAGTGATGTCAAAGTCTCCATCGGACAGCTCACCGTATTTATATCCAGCCTTTACAACCTTGAGTGTGTCTTTACCCACAGTCACCCATTTTCCACCAGCATTATTAATCTGGCTTACTTCACTAGAATCAATAGTGTTGCTTAACGTGTTCTCGAGCTCACGACAGCGCTTATACGCCTTGTCTATTGCGGCTTCCGCCTTCTCCTTATCTAGCTCTCCATCCATATCATATATCGAGATATTGCACACCGTATCGAGGTAGAACCCTTCCTTTGAGATAGGTTCAACATCCTTGGTGTTCTTGCAAGCCGTCTGTGTTATAATAACCGTTGCGATTATTACGAATATTAACGAAAGTTTTATGGTTTGTTTACTAAGTCTAATCAATGTATTACCTCACAATTAAGGGGTTCCGGGGAATAACGAATAATGTTAAAAGGATTTGTAAGAAAAGCGGACATTATCCTCTTTATAATCCTCATATCATTTGGCATCGCTTCTTCAGTATGGATCAGCATGACGAGTCATTCTGGAGAAAAGGCCACAGTGACAGTAGATGGTAAGACGTACGGTGTGTACAGCTTGTCCGAGGATAAAACGATTGCGGTAAAGCAGGGTAATAAGCTTAATATAATAAGAATTAAACACGGCTTCGTGACGATGTCCGAAGCATCGTGCGACAATCAGGTATGCGTAAAGCACAAAGCGATAAGCAATACCGGAGAGAGCATCATCTGCCTCCCTAACAAGGTAGTCGTATCGATAAGCGGAAAGGGGGCGAACAAGTATGACTCAATCTCGAACTAACCGTTCAACTGGTTCTAGTTCCAAAGCCCCACGTGGACGCAGTAATAACGTAGCAACCACTGCTCTTCTAGCTTCACTAGCGCTCATTTTATCGTATGTCGAAGCTATTATACCATATACACCAGGCATTCCGGGGATCAAATTAGGGATAGCTAACTTAGTTGCTGTCGTTGCTCTATATAAGCTCTCGGCTAAGCACGCAGTTATGCTAAATGCTATCCGAATCATCGTTGCAGGTCTCCTCTTTACCGGTGTATTCGGTATGCTCTACTCGCTCGTAGGTGCGACTGTCAGCTTAGTGGGCATGATTTTGCTGAAGAAGACTGAGCTATTCAGCGTTACCGGTGTCAGCATGGCGGGTGGATTTCTGCACAACATGGGGCAGCTTGCGATTGCAGCTATTATCATAAGTGATATTAGGATTTTCTATTACCTACCAGTGCTGATGATTTCTGGAACAATTGCGGGAGTTGCGATTGGTATTGCGTCTGAGCTCGTGATTAGAAGGGTGAAGTTTATTAGGTAGATATTTTTATTAAGGTAAAAGGAGAAAGGAATATGAAGAAAAAAATCTTAGCTTGTCTAACGATTTGCAGTCTGTTCATTGCTATGTTTGCTTCAACATATATTTAATGCTATCCATAACGACGGATACACGACTTTGGTAAGAAACGACAATACACTCCTTCCAATATACGCATACTATACTAACGGTGTTTTAAACCTCAAGGATGCGAGTGGAAATTCAGTTAATAACAACGCAATTCCATATGCGGACCTTACTGTTACATCTAATGTAAATACTGCAGTTGCTGGTGCATATCATGTTACATATACATATACACTAGCAGATGGAAAAACAATTTCTATCACTACTAAGGTTAAGGTTTCAGCAAAAGATAATGCTAACAACACTAGCGGCACACCAGCGAAAAAGACTACGGCAACAAAGAAGGGGCATCTCTTCCCTAAGACTTCCGATTCGACTTCAGCTGTAAGCTTGATTGTACTCTGTGCATCACTCACAGCCCTCGGTATTGTAGTTTATAAGCGTAAGAGATTTTAATAATTAGCATATTTATTTTTACTTAATACCTCAATAATTTAAAAACGACTACTGGAAATATTTTCACATTTCTAGCAGTCGTTTTTAATGTAATTCGTAATTCCCCTTACAGCCTCTACTCTACACATAGTATTTAAAGCTACAGCACTGACTCTGTATCACGAACACTATAGATAATCATGCCACCAGTCGGCTTAGCTCCAGTATTCCAAAGACCCTTGAGGTCTAACCACTCGTACTCGCTATATGTCACCGCCTTGACCCTGAGTCCTTCCGGTGTTTCTTCGTATCCATTCACAAGATACCAATGCCACACATAGTCACTATACGTCTTGTCCTTATGCCTTAAAGTTAGAAACGGAATAGGAAGTCCCGCATCTATCTGCTCTTTCACTACCTCCGCCGCATCCTCGTAAGTGTGGTCTCCTGAAAATCCACTCACATCCACTCGAAACTCCCCGGTATCACGAAGGTATTTTATGTATCCATTTACATAGATTGACAATTTGTTGATACCAGTAATTCTAGGCCAAAGGTAGCCCTCCATTATATGCGCGAAGTCCACATATTCCTCTCTCTTTATCTCATCACAGTTGAATGGATACAGATTCTTGAATCCGAACTCGCGTGCAAAATACAGACTGCTCTCACAGGCAGTCTCCGCACCGCAGCCACCAAGTCGCATCATAAAAGTGCGAAACCAATCCTGGTTTCCTCCATATGATTTCCCTATATAATGATGATTTAATTCTCTCTTCATCCCTGTTAAGTCCTTTTGTCTTGATATCATTTAACCAGCTCTGTTTCACTTGCAAAAGTCCTATTGGCCCTGCGAGTGCCCAATGAGCGAGCCACCAAAAGCAAAAGCAGGGCAAAAGCCCTGCGAAGTATCGAAGTCTAAACTCCAAATCTGAACCCTATTCGCTTATGCCTCAATAGCAGCGTTGAGCGAGTTGATTAGCTGTTCAGCATCAATTCCGTGAACCTGAGCAGCCTGTCCGATTGACTCTCCCTGAGAAGCTGGGCAACCAATGCACATCATTCCGTTCTGGAAGAATACCTGAATTAGATCAGGGTTCTCGTTGATAACATCTCCGATAATCATATCCTCTGTAATCTTAGCCATTTATCTTTCATCCCCTTTCCGAATGTCATCTTTATTTTTTCTATTGCAACAGTACCACTTTGAAGTTATAAAATCAATACTATAAAAGTATATTTTTAAATTCCTACTTATTCACTCGGAATTCACTTTACATGTTGGTTTTTAGTGCTATAATGAGATGTTAATTTTACAAAATAGAATCGTATATCGTATAATGTAGTTAAGATATCAAAAAATGGAGAGACTAATGCTAGAATTTAGACCTGTCAGATTAGATGACCAAGACTTCGCCAAAACTGTTATCTGTTCGAGCGGATGTCATGGAGCCGACTACAGTTTTGCTAATTTATATATCTGGAGACACGCTTACGAACCAGAAATCGCCTTTATGGGTGAGCGTATGGTAATCAGAATGCCAAAATTTGGATACATATTTGCATACCCTAAGGGAAGTGGCGATGTTACACCGATTATCGAGGAGCTGCGTAAAGATGCACATTCTCGTGGCCAGAAGCTGATAATGCGTGGTCTCACACCAAAGACTCTGGAGGAATTTGAACCTCTATACGGCGACCAGTTTACAATCGAAGAAAATCGCGAAGACGCTGATTATATCTATACAGTGGAAAAGCTGCGTGACCTTAAAGGGCGTAAACTTTCATCCAAACGCAATCATATCAAGCATTTTGAGCGAAATGGCGAATGGGATTTTAAGCTCATCGAAGGTGGTGCTGACATTGATGTTGCAAGAGCTTTCGTGGCAGAATTTTACAAGGAAAAAGGCGACCCAGACCTTGCAAAAGAAGCTGGTGCTATAGAGCAGATGTTCGAGAACTACGAAGCGCTTGGTTTCTTTGGCGGACTTCTATATCAGAATGGTGCACCAGTTGCATTCACCGCAGCTACTCAGCTAGATCAGCTCACAATGGATGTGCATTTCGAAAAAGCTCTACCAGGAGTTGAAGGTGCTTACACAATGATTAACCGTGAATTCGTTAGGGCAATCTCCGAGAGATTCCCTGATGTCGAGTACGTTAACCGTGAAGAAGACATGGGCCTCGAAGGTCTTAGAAAAGCAAAAGAAAGCTACCATCCAGATGTCCTGCTAATGAAGTATACAGCTTATGAAAAATAAATACACTATTAGACCTCGTGAGGCTTCCGACTTCGAGGAGTTCGTTTCACTCCGCCGCAAGGTGTTTGGAGATGACGCAGAGTTCATCGATTTCTTTGACAATTGCTTCCGAGATGATTACCTTGATTTTCTAATTATTGAAGACCAGGATGGCAAGGACGTGCTGCAGGCAGCCCTCACCCAGTTCGAGATGGGAAAGCTGGTTGTCCCTAGAGATAAGACCTCTGAAATAGACGGAAGATCAATAGAGATGAGCTACGCAATATGCACTGATCCAGCAGCTCGCGGAAAGGGATATGGTTCACATATCACGGTTTATGCTAGAGAGATAGCTGAAAGCAGCCGAAAGCTCTCCATGCTCTCACCTGCTGAGCCGAGCTTGATTAAGTTCTATGAGCCGCTTGAATACAAGAAATTCATGTATGCTGAGCAGGGGACTGTTACAGTTGATGAGCAAGATGATTTTGACTTATCACAACCTAGCTTCGAAATCATCTCGCAAGAGGAATATAATAATTATAGAGAAGAGATTCTTATGAATCGCGTTCATATCAAACTATCAGCAGGTACTCTCCGCTTTGCTGCCGGTTCTGCCGAAGGGGCTGGGCCAGATGATGGCGGGGCTGGGCTGCTTTTGATCAAGGATGGGATTAGCGCCCTGCCCCTTGCGATCGCAGCGTGTGAGGCCGGCGAGCCGGGCTCTCTCGCTGCGGCCGAGCTCCTCACCTTCAGCGAAGACGGTGGTCACAAGGAGCTCGGGATCGCGGTAGCGAAGGCACTCGCGACTAGATTCGGCGTAGCGAGCTGCCATTATATGATGCCGAGCAGGGCAGGCAGCGAAACTGCTGTCACGCTGGGAATGATTTCTGAAAGCCACGAGGCTCTGACAGAGATTTACGACTCCGAGCAAGGCGAGTGCCCTCCTTATATGGGGTTCACCTTCGGTTAGAACCCTAATTTAATGGCAGATTCACACTCAAGCTTCAGAATTATTGGGCTTTAAACTCTGGTACTGACTATAGCCTAAAAGCGCAGGTTCACACCTGCGGCTCACCCCTAGGCAGTATAACAGATGCATAATAAAAACATGATTGATGATCAATTCATCAATCATGTTTTCTTTTATTCGTATACTGGCATCTTATTTCAACTTTTTAGCCGATTCAGAACCGTAATTATCGTCTCTTAAATATTACTGCTCTCTCTTTTTTCTAGCGAATAGCGCTACTCCAAGGCCAATCACACTCATGAATAGTGTAGCCGCATATGCTAGGATAGTGTCAGCATCCCCAGTCTTTGGTGCTGTACTCTTTCTTGCAAGAGCAACCTTAGCAGCTGGAGCATGTGACTGTGTAGCAGTAGCTGCAGTGCTTGATGCCGTAGGAGTTGTTGTTGATGTAGCAGGTGTCGATGGTGTAGCTGGTGTTGTAGTAGTTGGTGTCGACGGCGTTGTTGGCACTGACGGAGTAGTCTGTGCTGTTACAGCCTTGTACACGTATACCTTGTCTCCATTTGACTCCTCACGAGTCGATGCAAGCTCATATCCAGCGATATTCTCACTGCCATGTATCCCAAACTTTGTAGGTTTTAACTCAGTTCCGTCTTCTGTTACGTAGTGCGTAAAATCTATACCTACGCGGATTATACGGTTTACAGCATTAGATGTTGTAATAGATTCGAGAGTACTTGTACCCCATCCAAATTGATTCTCGCTGCCAACCTGTGCGCTATCTGTTACGAGTGCCTTCACATCATTATAGATGACATCCGAAGTGTAATCCCTGTAATTTGAATCATTCATTCCGTTCAAAAAATTTATATCAATATTGAATTTAGCATCCTTGCTACCATTTGAACCTACGGAATCAACGATTACCTGATTTGCCTTTAAAGCTGCATCTATCTTAACGATAGTCTCATATGGAGTCTCCTCCTTAACCTCTGCGGTGATACTCCAGTACCCAGAGCCTCCAAATAATGCAACTGCCTCTGCATCGTCAATTCTCGTCTTAAACCTTGGATCCGCATCCTCTATAGGAAAATCAAAATAAATATTAGGATAGTACACATACATGCTGCCAGAATCAATAACTATGTTCTTCACAGTATATTCAGTATTGGTAGCCTGATCGATTAATGTGGCTTCCCTAGCGTAATACATGGGTTCGTAATATGTCTGTGGATCCTGCGGATTTCCTTCTGTAGCGCTGTGCACAACATAAGTATCCAGATTGCTCCAATCTTTAATCTTTACAGTATTTCCAGAATGCGAATCACTCGAGTCCACGGTTAGAACATAATCCTGTGTAAGCCTTTCCTTCCTTGCTCGCGACTCGAAAACCGATGTGTAATTGTCCTTGCCTGGGAATCTGTATCCGCTAGTAGTATTAGAAACAGTTGAGTTACCTAGACTAGTTGTTGCACCGTCTGCAGGCTCAGTCGCTACGAAGTTATTTATAGCAGACTGCTCACTTGCTGTAACAGCATCGTCCGCATATACATTGACAGCTAGAGAAGGTGCCATCATTAGAGACACACCTACAGCTGTTGCCTTTAACATCTTCCTTCTACGCTTGTTAATTCTCTTAGTCATTTTTTAAATCTCCTTATGCGCCTAATTAAATACACCTTTAGTAGCTCGATGTCATTATACACATTATTGGTGCACTTGCATAGCATTAATTTCAATACAATTGTATTTTGCGCCATTGTATTTCACGCTGTCAATAAGTGTATAGTCCTTGAAATCACTACATAATGGTATTCTATACGTTATACACGTATACATGCATGTTGGGGAATTAAATCTAATCATATAACCTATTAGTTATTTTTATTATAACTAAATAACCCATTAACTATATCTCTAGTCAATGGGTGTGGTTTTAGTTTATGCCTATTTTTAGTAATTAATTATTATCCTGATAGAAGAGCAGCATGCGTCTTTTCGCTTCATCGGATACAGGCAGTCTGTCGACTAGGTAGTAATACCCCACGAGCTTTCCAGCAACAACCTGTTTGAGCCTCCTTAGGTACGCATCACCAGCTTCATCCTTAGGTATATACTTAATATTTGAGCTCCAGAATGACTGGATGAATAGCGCTGAAATCAGTAGATTGACTTCCTGATCCATATCGGGTGTGATATTGGCGAAAATATGTGCAAATACCTTATCTAAAACCAGATGTTTCTCGTTCCTCACAGTCATAATCGAAGACTCATTCATCTGATTATAATAATAAAGTGCATCCTCTATGTAATAAACAGATCCAGCTAGAGCAACTAGCACCGGCCATAGCGATAAATCTTCGTAGTATGAATACTCTAGGTAACGCACCTTGTCAAAAAGGGTTCTATCATACATTGAAATCGTTCGACACGGCAGAAGCCACATCGCACTTCTAATGGATACTTCTCTCGAGCTCTGACCTTTATATGCGGGCTCATTCTTCTTGCCATCATACATGATGCAGTTTGCCTTGCAAAGCCTGTAACCTTTTTCTATACCGGCGTATAGCTTAGAAATGTATTCCGATTCCACCCAGTCATCGACATCAACAAAGGATATATAGTCTCCCGTCGTGTTTTCGATTCCGAGATTAGATGCATGTCCTAGGTCAGCTATACCCGTAACTAGCACCTTGATGCGTCCATCTCTCTCCATCCAGCTTCTAACCTTATCCTCGGAACCATCTGTCGTACCATTGATGACGCAGAGAATTTCTAGGTTCTCATAAGTCTGCTTGGAAAGTGAGTCCAGGCACTTATCAATATATTGTTCTCCGTTATAGATCGGAATTATTACTGAAATTAGCGGTTTGATACTAACACCCCCTCATTCTTATTTCTATATTAGAACTTTGTCATATCCACCAAATGATATTTACCGTGTATATTCAATTATATTCACATATATGCATGACTATTGCAACACTATTTGAGCAATTGGTTGCTGTCAATTTGTTTATTTCACTGAAACTCATAAAAACACTGCAACCTTCATAATTAGAAAATTGCAGTGTTTCTCTGTACTATTCTCTTATCATTACTGTGCGATAATCGGGGTCCATATACTCGTAACCGAATGTTCTAAATACAGCTTCGTATTTCTTGTTAGTCATAGCTAGTATTCTGCTATCATTAGGTGCTACTGCAAGAAGAAAGTCATCTATCTCCTTGTACAGCTGCATGTCAGCACCACTTCCTTCGTATGCCGGATCCACCATCACATCAGTAATCAGGAAATACATAGCCCCATCCCCCGACACTCTGCCAAAAGCAACGAGGTCATCATTGACATAAAGTCCCACCATGAAAAGGCCATCACGTAGTGCTTTAATCACAGTTTTAGGACTACGCTTTCTTTCCCCGCATGTATTCATTAGTTTAATCAGCTCTGTAGGGAGCGTTCTATTGATGCGAATTTCTGCTTTAATCATAGTTTTATTCTCTGTTACTTTTAAAATGACCTTAGCTGCACTTATTTGTAGATTTCCTTGCGCATTGGGTAGCTTTATGCCCTAACCAATATAGGCAGACTGATTATTTAGATTCAATAACTTCCTCAGCTACTTCTTCTGCTATCTCTTCTACTTCTTCCTTTACTGCTGCTTCACCGAGCTTTGGTGTCTCTACAGCTGCAGTTTCAGCCTTTGCAGCTTCCTTAGCAGCCTTCTCTGCTTCCTTCATCGCCTTTGCCTCTGCAGCTTTTGCATTTTTCTCAGCCTTTGCAGCTGCTAGGGCCTGCATCTCTTCATCGCTAATATAGTTATCAGGGTTAAGCTTTCTAACTTCGTTAAGAACAACTGATGCTGCGAATAGAAGAATTGCAAATACAATATACGACAAGCTCTGATTTAGAATGTATGCGAGTGCATCTCCGAAGTGCTCGCCAATCGACGAACCATAGGTCTTGAAGTAGTTTCTTAGATATGTGATTGAGTTAAAAATCGCATATAATGCGTACACAGAAACGATACCTGTGCATACGTAAAGTCCAATAGTTATCTTTGAGCTCTTAAGTTTCTTGTTGTTCATAATTCCAACCTTTCCTTAAATATAATTAATAAAATGCTTTCTGATTAATTGAAATATTAACATACTTATTTGTATCATATCATGAATTCCGCGTGGTTGTTATGTGAATGCTTTAATTAAACACTCTCATCTAACGCACACCCCAGTCCACTTCGGGTATTCCATGCCTTACGAGAAAATCATTTGCACGGGAGAAGTATTTGCCTCCAAAGAATCCTCTATATGCCGAGAGAGGACTCGGATGCACGCCAGCTATCACGAGATGATTCTTGTTCGTGATAAGCGGCAGCTTCGACTTAGCATTCGAGCCCCACAGTATGAAAACTAAGGGTTTCTCGCGTTCGTTTAGCTTGCTTATAACCGCATCGGTAAATTGCTCCCAGCCTTTGCCGCGATGCGAATTTGCCTCGTGCTCCCTAACCGTCAGAGCTGTGTTGAGGAGTAGCACTCCAGACTCAGCCCAAGGAATCAGACATCCGTTATCCATTGGTGGCGGAGTAATCCCAAGATCGGAATCTATCTCTTTAAAAATATTTACCAGCGATGGTGGCTGCTTCACGCCTTTCTGAACTGAGAAAGCCATACCGTGTGCCTGTCCGACTTCGTGATACGGGTCCTGCCCGAGCAGCACCACCTTGACATCATCATAAGGAGTGTACCTGAAAGCCGTAAATATCTCATCTCGAGGCGGAAAAATCGTGTGTGCTTCGTACTCTTTATCTAGAAACCTCTCTAGCTCTTTATAGTACTGCTTATCCATCTCTTCAGCAAGGATGCTGTCCCATTCGTTTCCAATTTTAAATTTACCTATGCTCATAACATCTCCTGCCCTGTTTCTTACTTCTTACGGTGCTTTGCCGGATGTAGAGCTTCCTGCCTTGCGTCATATACCTTGTACACTAGCCACGCCATAAGCGAACCGACGATAGCCCCTGTCACTATATCACCTGGATAATGAACTCCAACATAGAGCCTTGAAAGCGCCATCAAGAGTGCTAGCAGCAGTGCTGGAATCCCATATTTCTTGGGTGCGTTAAGGTATATGCACATAGCTGCAGCAAACGAGCTTGCCGAATGTCCCGACGGGAACGATGTATCGCGCTGCTTCTCTATCAGCCTTTGAACCTTGTCAAATACCTCGTACGGACGAGTCCTATCTATTAACTCCTTGAGTAGCAGATTATTTACAAGGTACGTCAGAGCCAACGATGTGATAACCAGAAATCCGTATTTACGTGTTCGCTTAAATATCAACAGTAGCACTGCAATCGCTATCCACATCATTCCCGCATCACCGAGATGTGTATATACCTTGACTATGGGTGTTAGTACCCCATGAATCGCAAAGTGCTGAAACTTGATGAGCAGCGAACCGTCTATGTTTTGAATGGTCTCTAGCATTAAGCCTCCTATAATCGTCTCCAGTTAGCGAGTATATAGCTCACACTCTCGAGCTAATCTACAATTTATTGTAGTCCTACACTCTATACGAGGTCGTACTCCCCGCGTTCTCTGTCTATATATATCTTATGAAGTCTCATGCCGAAATCGCACAGAATCTCGTAATTGATAGTTCCAAGCTTACCAGCAAGTTCTTCTGCAGAAACCTCTTCCTCACCAGAGCGACCCATAATCACGACTTCATCGCCTTTGAGAACTCCAGGTACATCCGTCACGTCGATCATGCACTGGTCCATGCAAATGCTTCCTACGACTGGCACGCGGTATCCATTTACAAGAACTTCCGCCTTACCCGTAAGTGCCCTCGAGTACCCATCCGCATAGCCGATAGATATTGTAGCAATCTTGCTCTCCCTCTCCGTTATAAACTTGCGGCCGTAACTGATAGAAGTGCCAGCGGGAACTTTCTTGATATGTATGATATACGCTTTTACAGACATTACTGGTTTAAGATCCAGTCTCGTCTTATCTACCTCTTCAGATGGATAACATCCATACATGATGATTCCAGGTCTTACCGCATCAAAATGTGTCTTCGGATAATCCATAATTGCAGCGCTGTTAGCAATGCTCAGCATAGGGATGTTGATGCCACAGCCTGCGAGCTCCTCGTAGAAGTCATTGAATAACGAAAGCTGCTTATTAGTGTATGTCGAATCCGCTTCATCGGAAGTCGCAAAGTGCGAAACCATGCCATTTATACGAAGTCCTTCAAGCTCGCCCATCTCCTCGATTTCAGTTCTCGCAAATTCCTTCTCAAGTGGAGTTTCTATCCTATATCCAATCCTGCCCATGCCTGAGTCAATAGCGATGAAGCAGTCGATTATC
This sequence comes from uncultured Mogibacterium sp., assembly GCF_938039775.1. Next base: position 25,616 of record NZ_CALHTQ010000066.1, read on the forward strand.
GCCCCTCTCTCAACTGCAATCTCGGATCTCTTCTTCGCTCTTTCGAGACCGCCGACCACAATTGTTAAGTTGTGCTCGATTATTATATCAGTGCAATCCTCAGGTACAAAGCCGAGGAGCAATATATTTTCGTTAAATCCGGCTTCACGAAGCACGAGAGCCTCTTCAATCGTGGCAACTGCGAAGTGTGTAACACCATTTTCACGAAGTACCTTGGCACATCGAACGCTGCCGTGTCCATATGAATCGGCTTTTACAACGCCTATTATCTCGCTGGTGCCGATTACCCTTTTGATTTCCTTGATGTTGTGGTCTAACGCCGTAAGGTCGATTTCTACCCATGTCTGGCGCATTGATTCCTTGTACATTAGATACCCCTTTAAGTATTTAGTTCCTGACAGCTAGGCCGTCAGGAACTGTCTCTGTCAGTAGGTTATAGTTTTGTAATTTGCAAAGGTTTCCTTTGAAAATTAACGGATAATCAGTTCATCACGCGCTGGTCCATTTGAAACCATAGACACGCGAACTCCGATTTCCTCTTCAATTCTCTCGATGTATGTCTTACACTCACTAGGCAGTTCATCGTAGTTCTTAATTCCTCTTATATCAGTCTTCCAGCCTGGAAGTGTCTCATACACTGGCTTTGCCTTCTCTAGTAGCGGTGTATTAGGGAAGTCCTTAGTAATCTCTCCGTCGATTTCATAGCCGACACAGATTTTGAGTTCATCTAGGTATCCCAGCACGTCAACTACTGTGACTGCAACCTCTGTAGCTCCCTGCATCATGCAGCCGTATCTAGTTGCAACTGCATCGAACCAGCCGACCCTTCTCGGTCTGCCTGTAGTTACTCCGAATTCTCCACCATCTCCGCCGCGTCTACGAAGCTCGTCAGCCTCGTCTCCGAATAGCTCGCTGACAAAAGCTCCCGCACCAACGGCTGAAGAGTACGCCTTTACAACTGTAACGATTCTCTCGATAGCATATGGCGGTAGTCCAGCGCCAGTAGCACCAAACCCTGCGAGTGTCGACGACGATGTTACCATCGGATAAATACCGTGGTCAGTATCCTTAAGTGCTCCAAGTTGTCCCTCTAGGAGGATGCTTTTGCCTGCACTAAGCGCATCATTTAAAATCTGTGAAGTATGAGCAACGTATGGTCTCAGTATCTCTCTGTACTCCATCAGTTCCTCATAGATATCTTCTGGCTTAATCTGCGGCTTGTGATACAGGTTCTCGAATAGCACATTCTTGATAGTACACACATTCTCTATTCTCTCCATCAGGACATCCTTGTCCGCATAGAGATCTGCGACCTGAAAACCAATTTTTGCATACTTGTCAGAGAAGCACGGTGCAATTCCAGCCTTAGTAGAGCCGAACGAATGTCCAGCAAGTCTCTCTTCTTCGTACGCATCAAGTGCCATGTGGTACGACATAACTAGCTGCGCCCTGTCAGAAATGATAATCTTGCCATGCGGAACGCCTGCTTCCTCGATGGATGCGAGTTCTTCAAAGAACTTCTTGGCATTGACAGCAACTCCGTTTCCCAGAACACTTACAGCATCCTTGTTAAAAATGCCCGATGGCATGAGGTGAAGTCCGAATTTACCGAACTCATTCTTGATAGTGTGTCCAGCGTTACTTCCACCCTGAAATCTCACGATATAATCGGATTCCTGTGCGAGCACATCTGTAATCTTACCCTTACCTTCATCGCCCCAATTGGCACCTACAACTGCTGTGATCATAAAAACCTCCTTGTGCATTGCGCTACTGCGCCTCTGCCACGACTTTATGACCCCGTCAGTCCACCTTCGAACCGACCTTCTGTAAAGCCCTGCTATTAAAATTTTTCCTCTGTACTAATAGTACGCGAGGATTATTAATTATGGATTAAATATACCTTAAATATATTCAATTTTACTTGTATTACGCCAAATTCCCATCTTCTCGGCTTCCTGAATGAGCTCTTCTCTAAAATCAGGATGCGCCACGCTGATGAGACTCTCTGCTCTCTGCCATGTCGACTTGCCCTTTAGATTAACTGCACCGTACTCGGTCACTACATAATGAGTTGCCGTCCTAGGCGTAGTGATAATTGACCCTCTCGGTAGCGTAGGGTGAATGAGAGATACGACCTCACCATTAGGCTTCGTCCTCGTCGAATGCGTGCACATGAAGCTCTTACCATTCTTGGATAAGAAAGCTCCGAGCACAAAATCTAGCTGTCCGCCAGTTCCTGTAAGCTGTCTAAAGCCTGCGCTCTCTGAACAAACCTGTCCATACAAATCGACCCCAACGCAGCTATTAATCGAGATGAAGTTCTCTATCTGCGAGATGGTGTGCACTCTGTTGTCGTAATCAACTGGTGCCGCGCAGCAGATAGGGTTGTCATCGATAAAATCGTATAGCGCTTTGCTACCCACTGCTGCCGTATATACTGTAAGCCCCTTGTCAACCTTCTTCTTGTTGGTAAGCTTACCAGCATAATAGAGATTCATAAATGAATCTACGATTACCTCGCTGTGACCACCTAGGTCACGGATGTCGGACTCTGCAAGCAGGCCTCCTATTGCATTTGGCACGGCTCCAATTCCGAGCTGAAGCGTACTTTCATTTCTAATTCGGTCTACTATCGACTCGGCAATCCTTCTATCCTCAGGGCTTGCCGGTGCCGCCTTGAATTCAGCGAGCTCAGGGCTTTCTCCCTCGATGATATAGTTTACATCAGATATATTGATATGCGACTCATAACCGAGTGCAATTGGCATCTTCTCGTTAACCTCAACGATGACAATCTTAGAATTTCTGATAATTCCGAGAAGGTCAGCATTAGTAGGACCAAAATTAAAGTTGCCATATCTATCCATCGGTGCAACCTGAATGCAGCAGATATCGAATCCATTGCCCTCCTGTCCCCAATATAATGGCTCTTCGTTGAATAGAATCGGTACGTACCAACAGTTGCCCGCATCTGCCATCATTCTGTCCATACCGGTATAATGCGATGAATAAAATCTAACTGTATCTACGTCTCTAGTCGCCTTGAAAGTCTCCAGAAGATCGTTTCTAACGGCAACTTCAGTCTGAATCTCTAATCCGCGAAGGAGTGTATCGGTCTTGAGGCGCTTTCCAAGGGCCCTGTCCATGTAAATGGAGCTCCCAGTTCCCACGCCAAAGTGCAGCCTATAGTTGCTCTTAACTAGGC
>NZ_CALHTQ010000067.1 GCF_938039775.1 uncultured Mogibacterium sp.
GACGCAGAATAATGCGCTTTGTAATACTTCACGAATCGAGCTCTAGGATACGTGTGCGTCTGCCACATTACAGGATGACGATGGAGCAGGCGGATATTCTGGAGTACTACCTAAGAAATAAACCATTTGTCGTGCAAGCTACTATTCACGACAGAACGAGCGATGCGTCGATTAGATATAGGGGTGGCGCAGAGGGACGAAAGGCTCTTCTCGAAGCACTAAAAGAATTTTCGTATAGTGATGAAGAGGCTATAGCACTAGTACCAGAGCAGACCAGCAGGGCACTTGATCATAAGTACCAGGAGAAGATGGTGAACATGCTTATGTTCAGAACTCTTGGTAAACTATTCTTGCCAATATGGGTACGAAACGGTGTGACGATAGTAAAGAGTGTCAAGTTCATCGCTCAGGGTATAAAATCGCTGTCTAAGGGTAAACTGGAGGTTGCAACACTTGATGCTACTGCAATCACGGCATCTATGCTGAGAGGAGATTTTGACACTGCATCATCTGTAATGTTCCTACTCAACGTAGGAGACACACTAGGTGAGTGGACTCGCCGCAAGTCGGTTACAGACCTCGCAAGCGTCATGTCCCTTAACGTGACAAAGGTATGGAAGAGGACAGATGATGTCGACGTGCTAGTAGATGTCAAAGAGATAAAGCCAGGAGATAAGATTGTCGTTAGAATTTCTAACGTTATTCCGTTAGATGGAAAAGTTGTTGAAGGTTCCGTTTCTGTAAACCAGGCGACTATGACTGGTGAATCTATTCCAGTTCGCAAGGAAGCTGGCGGATACGTTTATGCAGGAACTGTCGTTGAAGATGGAAGTTGCGTAATTGAAGTTGCCCAGTCTGCTGGAACGGGTAAGTATGATCAGATTGTAAAGATTATCGAGGAGTCGGAGAAGCTCAAGTCTGAGACAGAAGAGAGAGCATACCATCTTGCGGATAGACTGGTTCCGTATTCACTAGCGGGAACAGTAATAACATACCTGCTGACCAGAAATGTGACGAGAGCGTTGTCATTCCTAATGGTAGACTTCTCTTGTGCCCTAAATCTAGCGATGCCACTTTCGATGCTATCCGCAATCAAGGAAGCTAGCAAGTATGACATCTCTGTAAAGGGCGGGAAGTTCCTTGAGGCAACCGCAACGGCAGATACTGTAGTATTTGATAAGACAGGGACGCTGACACACGCTACACCGTCTGTAGTAGATATTATTACTTTTGGTGATGCAAAAGAAGAGGAGAGTTTGCGCATTGCAGCTTGCCTCGAAGAGCATTATCCACACTCTGTTGCAAATGCAGTAGTTGAAGAAGCCAAGAAGCGCCATATCTCGCACGAAGAGATGCATTCGAAGGTTGACTATGTAGTTGCTCATGGAATTTCGAGTAATATCGACGGGAAGAATGCGATTATTGGCAGCTACCACTTCGTAGTTGAGGATAGGAAGAGCGTAGTGCCAGATGGCGAAGAAGGCAAGATCGATACACTGCCAACGGAGTATTCGCATCTGTACCTAGCTATCGACGGAGTGCTACAGGCTGTCATCTGTATATTTGACCCGCTTAGAGAAGAGGCTGCTGATGTAATCAAGGAGCTCTATGAACTCGGAGTGTCAAAGGTGTGCATGCTCACGGGAGATAATGAGAGAACGGCTGCAGCAGTAGCTAAGAAGCTCGACCTCACGGAGTATCGTGCAGAGGTGCTTCCTGAAGATAAGCTTGCATTTATAAAAGCGGAGCATGCAGCAGGACGAAAGGTAATCATGGTTGGCGATGGTGTTAACGATGCACCTGCTCTATCTGAATCAGATGTTGGAATTGCTGTAAATGAAGGCGCTGCGATTGCGAGAGAAATCGCCGATATAACTATTTCATCGGATGACCTGCGCAGAATCGTACTTCTGAGAAGGATAAGCATGCAGCTGATGGAGAGAATCGATAACAACTACAAGTTCATCGTTGCATTCAATGCAGGGCTTATTGGACTAGGAGTTGCAGGAATTTTAACACCTTCCTCATCTGCGTTATTCCACAACGGATCGACTATACTGAGTGGACTATATAGTACAACACCGCTGTTAAGTGAGTCGGAAGAAGATATCAAGGAGTTGGATTATGAAGAAGCATAAGTTTTTCGCATGGGCAACAGTTTTCTGCTTTGCTATGACAATGGTGACAGGATACAAGAAACGCTAGTTTAGGCCGATTATATATCTTGTATTTGAGACTTTAAAGTTACTAAAAAAAGCAGAACCTTTCAGGTGAAGGGTTCTGCTTTTGTATGCAACTAAAGTTTGAAATGGCATGCGTTCTGAACGTGCTATAACAGTGAATGTATCGCTCCGTCAAGAACTTCGCATGGTGTCATAAAGATAGGTGGATTGTCTCTATCCCTAGTCATGTATGCTCCTATCACACCAGCAGGCTGATTTGGGAAGACCATCGTGTCATACATATTTCCTAACCCAGAGCAGATTTTAACAAGTCCGATACGCATTTTCGAAGCTCTTTCTGTCATGATGAAATCTTCAGAGTTAGTGATATCAGCAGCTTTCATTGCTGCTCGTATTTCGTTTAACACGTAGTCAGCCATTTGATGTGCTGCAAGAATTCCTTCTGCTGTACGCCCTTCACCTTCTTCAAAAAGAAAATCAAAATGCAGTATGATATCAGTTGATTTTGGTGTTCCGGCACAATCGAAGCATACATGCTCATCGAGCATACCTTCTGATGAACCGATATTTGCAGGTTGAAAACCGCTGCCATATTCAACGCCATTTAGCATCACAGATATGCCTTCAAGCTGCCGAGTTACTCCGGTTCCAAGCACACCACCCTCTTTGCAAGCGATTGGCATAAAATCAAGATTTGAATTGATGAATATGTGCTTGTTATCAGTAGGATGTATAAAGTTTATAGTGCATTCTCTTATGCGCGGCTCAGCTGCAACCAAGGAGCTTGTAACATCTGCGCGCAGGGTGAGTCTATTCCCATCGATCGATGTATCACTGCCGAATTCAGCTTCAGATATTGTTATGTATTTTCTTCTCAATGAATTAATAATTTTATTTGCTCCGACATATTTTTTCGAATGATTTTTGAAAGAATATAATTTTTTTACCTTGCTCTTAAGTATCTTAATAGCCTTATATGCATCAATATCTGCAAGATTATTTTGCCCAACTACACAAGATTCATAACCAGATGATTCCTTGTTGAAGTCAATTATGGTTTCAACATACGGACTTGTAGCAACTAGCCGACCTTGGAGACCTATATAGCTAAGTCCGACTGATGGAATATCGTGTAAGCCAAGCTGTTCTATGACATTGACAAAATCTATGTGGTGATTGCCCCAGCCATCAATTGCAACTATCGCACCATCGAGATTTAGCTGTGCACTCATCTCTCCGGTGGCTGTGGCCGTTGCGATTTTGGCATCGAAATTTTCTGAGACTCCATTTTCTATTATTCCAATGAAATTAACCTCTGTATCGCTTATAAGTCTGCGTGTTATAGGGCAGTTATAGTGATGAAGCGAGGTCATTTTGATACTTGGTCCAAGTCCCATGTTAATTCTCCTTTCGTAATACAGTCATGCAAATACTTAAGGTTAATAGTTACACCTCTGGGTGCTCAAAATATGACTGTATAGCATAGATGAATGATCTCGTTATAGGAGGAGCGTTATTAAGACTCCTTATACTGATTCCGAGATCTCGCGAATAACGTGGTTCGAGAGGCATAGTTGCGTAATTTCCAGGTCGGCCTTTGCAAGACAGGCTAGGCAAAATAGCAAGACCTAACCCGTGTCCAACCATACCTAGAATAGTGGCATCATCTCTCGATGAAAGTACGATGTTAGGGTGTGTGCTGGTTTGCTCAAGAATCTTGTTGACATCGTAATCAACGCCTTTTTCTGAGAGGATAAAAGGCTTTTCGTTAAATTCGCAGATCGGAAAACTTGATATATTATCATCCAAATGATAGTCCGTAGGCAAAACGGCTACCATTGGATCATTGATGAGATGTATAAAGTCAAAGCCCATGGAAGAAGGCTTGCTGCATATTGCTAGATCGACTACGTAATCGGAGACCCAGTTGTCCATATCTTCGCAGCATCCTTCTTTAATTGCGATATCGACGTTCGGATGAGCCTCGAGAAAAGTTTTTATAATATTTGGAAGTGCAACATTAGCAACACTTGAGTATGAGCCCACTTTGATGCTACCAACCTCAAGACCATGCAAGTCATAGATAAACTGCTCAAGGCGTTCATTTTCTGCAAGAAATCTTTTTACGTAGAACAAAAAATCTGAACCTAAAGATGTAAGATGCACACCATATCTATCGCGCTTGAACAACTGTATACCCACCTCTGATTCAAGCGATTTAAGCATATGGCTAACAGCGGACTGAGTATATCCAGTGAGCTTTGCAGCACGTGAGATCTGTTTTGTCTCGGCCGTAATCACGAACACCTTGCATTTCTTTATATCCATAATGCCTCCCATTAATAATATTAATAGCAAAATGATGGAAATTGGATTAAAGCGTTGAAAAATCAAAGATATGAAAAATATTAATATCTGACTGTATTTATTTATCGCTATTCAAATAACTTATCCATCGTTAGAATGATAGCAGAAAGCTGCTAGTGATGCAATTAACTAGCATAGCTGATGGCCACAGCCATGCTGGTAACTTGAGAGGCAAATGCACACAAGCTTTCGTAACATTAAACCTTAAATCTTTATTTCAACTTTTTTTAAGGAGGCAACTAATGTCGATAACAAAGGAAACCGTTCAGGCACATCTTAAAGATCCTGCAATTTTCTGTTGCCGCAGGGAAAAGGGATTAGTTATCAGCGAAAAAGATCTAGAAGATCCAGGTCTATTTGATGACATGATCGATTCCGGGCTACTTGAACTCACAGATGAGGGACTAACAATTGAACAGGTTCTTGGATGCACTCTTTTGAAGGACTGCGAAGCTCTTGTACCTATTACAAGAGACATTCTAGATAGAGTTAACGAGGTAGAAAGTGCACCTGCAGTCAAAGAAGTAGCATCAGAAGAAGTAGCTACAGAAAAGAAAGAAACGACTGTAGCACCTGTATACACTACAACTTCCGGAGGTAATGGAATGATTCATATCGAAATTGATAAGGCTGAAAATATTTCAGGACTTAAGCTTGATGTACCTGTTGTTGCAGGCGTTGCGGGAGTTGCTCCTGCTGTAGGCGAACCTGGAGCAGAAGTTCTTGACGGACACAAGAAAGTAATCCGCACACTAAAAAAGCAGCACATTAAGATTACAGATGCAAAGATTGGCAAAGAGACATCCATTAAGGATGGAGTTATTACGATTGACGAGAATATCGTCAAGGAAGCACTTAAGGAAGATGCTCTTTGCAAGAGTCTGAAGCTCGACGTTATTCATCCAAATGAGAGACATCAGTACACAGAGACAATCATGGACGTTTGCCCAATTGCTACAAAGGTAGAGGGTAAGCTCGGTGAGGGAGTTACTAAGGTTGCTGACGGAGTAGTATTCATGCTCACTGGTGTAGACGAAGATGGAACACAGATTCACGAATTCGGATCATCTGAGGGAATGCTTGACGAGAAGATGTTCTTCGGTCACCCAGGATGCGCTGATGAGGGAGATATCATCATCAGATGCCATGCTGTAATTGAGAGACTAAAGGGAATGTCTCGTTCAGGTCCTCTCTCTGCTCACAAGTGCCAGGACGTAATTATCCAGGCTGTAAGAGACGAGCTCAAGAAATACGACGGCGAAGTAGTTAGAGAAGAGCTTTGCGAAGACGTAAGAAGAAAAGGTAAGCCAAGAGTAGTTCTTGTAAAGGAAATCATGGGACAAGGTGCTATGCACGACAACGTAATTTGCCCAACCGAGCCTTGCGGAATTCCTGGCGGAAGCATGAATGTTGACTGCGGTAACGTTCCTATTATGCTAACACCTAACCAGGTAAGAGACGGATCTATCCACGCTCTAACTTGTATCGGACCAGCTACAAAAGAGATGACAAGACACTACATCCGTGAGCCACTAGTAGAGGGGCTTGCAGCTGATGATGAGCTTGACCTAATCGGAGTAATATTTGTAGGTTCACCTCAGGTTAATGATGAAAAGCTATGGGTATCTGAGAGGCTTGGCTCAATGCTAGAGGCTCTTGATATCGATGGATGCATCATCACAACTGAAGGTTTCGGAAATAACCACATTGACTTCATCCAGCATATTGGACAGGCAGGAGAGAGAGGTATCCCAGTAGTTGGAGCTTCCTTCTGTGCTTATCAGGGTCAACTAGTAGTTGGAAACAAGTACGCAACTGCAATGGTTGAAGAGAACATGGATAAGGGTGGATTTGAGAACGATATCGCTGGCTGCTCTTGCGTAACTAAGGAAGTTGCTGCACGTGCAATCCAGATGCTCAAGAACCAGATGATGGGTGTTGCTGTAAATGCTGCTCCTAAGAAGTGGAACAACGATGTTATCAATAGCAACAACAAGCTTCTCGGACTTCCAGAGACAGAGCTTGTAGAAAGCGGAACTCTGCACTAACTATGGTTGAATATCTAATAAACCCAGTCAAAATGGGTGGCACCGTCAAAGAAATGTACGATGGTGGAGAAAAAGTCAAATTGTATCTGAATGGAAGACTAGGCGTAATTAAAGTGCCCCGCTGGCTTGTCCGTGGAACAGAGCAGCTAGAACCAGGTCATAAGCTAGAATTCTTTTTCAGCTACATACAGATAGTAGACAACCCATACGACTATTCAAGCAACGAAATGGATCCTGCAGAGGAATTATTTCCATCAATCCTAGGTGGCAAGGTTATCGATATCA
>NZ_CALHTQ010000068.1 GCF_938039775.1 uncultured Mogibacterium sp.
ACTACGCATACTGCCAGATGAACGAGGGAATCGGAAAAGTTCTCAGATTCGGTGCATATTCTGAAGAAGTTGTTAACAGGCTAAGATGGATGAGAGATGTTCTTGGTCCAACACTTGGAAGAGCAATCAGAAGCCTAGATGGAGGACTCAATGTTAACCCGCTAGTTGCTAAGGCTATTGCAATGGGAGATGAGTTCCATCAGAGAAATATAGCTGCTTCTCTATGCTTCCTCAAGGAGATGGCTCCAATCATTACAGATATGGATATGCCGGAGGATGAAAAGTCTCAGGTAATCAAGTTCCTATCTGATACAGATCAGTTCTTTCTCAATGTAATGATGGCTACAGGAAAGGCTATCATGGATGGAGCAAGAACTTTGACAGAAGGAACTGTTGTAACTGCAATGTGTAGAAACGGAGTTAACTTCGGAATTCGTATCGCTGGCATGGGAGATGAGTGGTTCACTGGACCAGTTAATACTCCACAGGGGCTCTATTTTACAGGATATGATGGCGAAGATGCTTGCCCAGATATCGGTGATAGTGCAATTACTGAAACTGTTGGTGTAGGTGGAATGGCTATGATTGCTGCTCCAGCTGTAACAAGGTTCGTAGGTGCGGGCGGATATGAAGATGCTCTCAATACATCTAACGAGATGACAGAGATCACTATCGATAGAAATCCTAACTACATAGTTCCAAACTGGAATTTCACAGGTACTTGCCTAGGAATCGATGCAAGACTAGTTGTTGAAAAGGGAATCACCCCTGTAATCAATACAGGAATTGCCCACAAGATTGCTGGATTTGGTCAGATTGGGGCAGGAACAGTTCATCCACCAATCGAGGCATTTGAAAAGGCAGTGCTTGCATATGCAAAGAAGCTCGGTTACTAAAATTTATCAGAGACCGGAAAGAAAGAAGATTTACGTAACGGCCTGAGAAATCAGGTCGTTACTATTATTTGACAATATCAAGGGGGATATGGACATGGCAAAGAAAATTGTCATCGCACTAGGTGGAAATGCTTTAGGCAATACTGTTGATGAGCAGCGTGAAGCGGTTGCCCATACTGCCGAAGTGATCGTTGACCTTATCGCTGAGGGACATGACCTTATCGTTACACACGGAAATGGTCCTCAGGTTGGTATGATTCAGAATGCTATGGATGCTCTTGCAGCATCGAATCATGGTTATGGTGCCGTTCCGCTACCAACAAGTGTAGCGATGTCACAGGGATACATAGCAATTGATCTTCAGAATGCGATTAAGTATGAGCTCAAGAAGAGAGGTATGGACAAGAAGGTTTCATCAATCATCTCTCAGACTCTCGTTGATCCAGCAGATGAAGCATTCAAGAATCCTACCAAGCCAATTGGAAGCTTCCTAACTAAGGAAGAGGCCGATAAGCTAGTTGAACAGGGAGTTTCAGTAGTTGAAGATTCTGGCAGAGGTTATCGCAAGGTAGTTGCATCTCCAATGCCGCTAAGAATTTGTGAACTCGGTACTATCAGAACGCTTGCTGAAGCAGGTCATGTTGTAATCACTTGCGGTGGCGGAGGAATTCCAGTATTTGATGAAGGCGGAAAGCTCGTTGGAGCAGAGGCTGTAATTGACAAGGACAACGCATCTAGCCTGCTAGCTAGAGAGCTTGGGGCAGACTACCTAGTAATTCTGACAGCTGTAGAGAAAGTTGCTATCAACTTCGGTAAAGAAAACCAGGAATGGCTATCAGACCTATCAATTGAGAAGGCTAACCAGTATATCGCTGAGGAGCAGTTTGCAAAGGGGTCCATGCTTCCTAAGGTTGAAGCAGCAATTCGCTTTGCCGAATCTGGTGAAGGTAGAAATGCACTTATCACACTCCTTGAGAAAGCAAAAGAGGGTATTAACGGAGAGACAGGAACGGTTATTCACAAGTAGTTCCTTTCGTATAAGTTAAATATCTACATAATTCATAGGAGCTATTAAGAAAATGAACATACCTGTTAATTTTGCGATGTGGGGCATGGCTATCCTTCCTATCATCGTATTAATTGTATTAATGATCAAGTTCCGCTGGGGTGCTACTGAAGCAGCCCCAGTTGGTTTGCTTGTGACTATTATTTCTGCAATGACATTTTACAAAGCGCCAGCAAGTCTTGTAGCTGTTGAGAGTGCAAAGGGTATCTGGAGTTCGGTGGTAATCCTTTTTATCATTTGGACAGCAATACTACTATATCAGGCGGGGCAGGAGGCAAGTGCCTTTCTAGTTATCAAGAACGAGCTTAGTAAGCTTATTCCTAACGAGCTTCTTCTAATACTTGCGCTCGGCTGGGTGTTCGTAAGTTTCTTGCAAGGAATTACTGGATTTGGAGTTCCGGTTGCAGTTGGAGCCCCACTTCTAATTGGAATTGGTGTAAAACCTATATATGCAGTCGCTATTTCCCTTCTAGGACAGTCTTGGGGGAATACATTTGGTACACTCGGTGCAGCATGGGATGCACTCGCTGACTCAGCCGGACTTAAGGCTGGAAGTGATGAATACTTCAAGGCTGCCTTTTGGGCAGCGGTATTCCTGCTAGCGTGGAACTTTGTTACTGGGCTAATAATTTGCTGGTTCTATGGTAAAGGAGAAGCTGTTCGTAAAGCACTGCCTGCTGTATTGATTCTGACACTAGTTGGTGGCGGTGGTGAGTTAGCTCTTAGCCAGATTAATACTACACTCAGCAACTTTATACCAGCTGTTCTTGCACTTGTTGTAGTGATGATACTAGGTAGAATGAAGATGTACAACACAGATTGGAAACTTGAAGATTCTCCTATTATGGATAGAACTGATAAAGTTTCTACTACCGAAAATGATATTCCTAAGGACATGACACTGTTCCAGGCGTTTCTCCCTTACTTGCTGCTTTCAGCAATGACGATAATTGTTCTTGCTGTAAAGCCAATAAATGAAGCACTCGGAAAGTTCAAAGTGGGTATTAAAGTTCCAGAGACTCAGACGGGCTATGGAATCGTGAATATGGGTAGTGAGAGCTATTCGCCAATCGCGATATTTACTCAGGCTAGTATGTTCCTCTTCCTAGCGGCAATAATAGCGCTTGTGTACTACAAGAAGAAGGGCTGGATAAAGGGTAAAGGCATAAAGAATGCATTTGCAAATTCTGTATCGATGACTATGCCTTCAGGAATGGCAGTTATTGGGCTAGTAATAATGTCGAAGATTATGGGTGGTACTGGGCAGACCGTAGTTCTATCACAAGGGATCGCAAATGTCCTTGGTAGCAAGTACCTACTGCTAGCCCCTTTCGTTGGCCTTCTAGGAACGTTTATGACGGCAAGTAACATGAGTTCAAACATTCTCTTTGGAGGGTTCCAGGTAACCACTGCGAAGCTCCTTAATGTAACTGCTTCAGGTGTACTTGGTGCACAGACGGCCGGTGGAGCTATAGGTTCTGCTGTGAGTCCAAGCAAGATAATACTTGGAACAACTACAGCTAACATTCTCGGTAAAGAGGGTGAGGTTCTCAAGATATTACTCGCTATAACAATTCCTGCTACGATACTAATCGGCGCATTCTTATTCGTGGTATTTGGATTATAGGGAGGTGCGATATGGATAAGACAAGTTTCTGGAAGACAAAAGCTGGTGCACTAACTATAGGATTTATACTAGCGATGCTAAGCTTTGTGATAATATTGATAGGAATTAAGATAAATTCTGAGACGATTGAAAATCTCGGGTTAGTGATAGTAATAGTTGCAGTCTTAATTTCGCCTATTAAGGTATTTATACTCGATAAAAAGAGTAAATAGGAGGGTTAAAGATGGAAATTGAAATGGTAACAGGAAGGGTCGCTCAAAATCTAGAGCATCTAAAAAGATTTACCTCAACACCTGATGCAGGATGCACAAGACTTCCTTTTACAAAAGAGACTCGTGATGCAGTTGATTACCTCAGAAAAGAGATGGAAGAAATTGGTCTTGAGGTTAAAGAAGATGCAGCTGGAAACATATATGGAATTCTAAGAGGAACCGATTCTTCTCTCCCTTGCGTAATGACAGGTTCGCATATCGACTCTGTACTACACGGAGGGAACTATGATGGTGTAGCTGGAGTTGTTTGCTCTCTAGAGGTGGCTAGACAGATTATAGAGATGGGACTTGAGCACAAGAGAGATCTTGTTGTAATCGGATTTATGGATGAAGAGGGTATGAGGTTTGGTACTGGATACTTTGGTTCAGGTGCTATACTAGGTCATCGTAATGCGGAGTATACAAGACAGTTTGCGGATATCAATGGTGTTACTATCGCAGATGCTATGAAGGAATACGGACTCGACCCTGATAAGGTTGAAGAAGCCAAGTGGCCGGAAGGATCAATCGGTAACTTTGTCGAGGCGCATATTGAACAGGGACCGGTTCTCGATCAGAAGCATATAGAGATTGGTCTAGTTACTGGAATAGTTGGTATTCAGAGATACATGGTTACTGTGTATGGGAGAGCCGACCATGCTGGTACAACACCGATGGACATGAGACTGGATGCAGCTGATGCAGCAGCAAAGGTAATCTCCAAGATTGCTGATTGGGCTAGAGAAAAGGCTGATGGTACAGTAGCTACTGTAGGACTTATCAAGGTGCCTAATGGCGGTATGAACATTGTCGCTGAAGAGGTTGAATTTACAGTTGACATTCGTTCGATGAACAATGACAATATAAATGATATTGCAAATAGAATTAAGGCTGCATTAACACGTGAGTGCAAGATAATGGGTGGTTCCTTCAAGATTGACACCAAGCTTGTTATTACGCCGGTTGAACTCAATAAGAGTATGCTCGATAAACTTGAGGATTCATGCAAAGCTCGTGGATTTTCCTATATGAGAATGCATAGCGGTGCGGGCCATGATTCGCTTGAAATCGGACAGCAGCTGCCTTCTGTAATGGTATTTGTGCCTAGTAAGGATGGCAGAAGTCATGCTCCAGTTGAGTTTACTAAGTACAGTGATCTTGCAAAGGCATCGGTATTGATGACAGACTTAATTACAGAACTATTGAAAAAATAACAAAATGATGGATGGTGAAAACTATGGTGGATGGTAGATATAATTCTGCCTTCAAGAGAAAGAACATTAGGCAGCTGAGAAGATCACTCAAGATGACACAGAAGGAGTTCATAGACTATTTCCTATCTAATAGCTGTAATAAGCCATCGATGAGCATTGCCACACTCTCTAACCTTGAGTCAAGGGGGGGAGAACGTGTCAATGAAGTGGTGAGTTCAGTGTGTACTAAACTCCAGATTGATACGATGTTATTCTCGCTCAGTACAGATGAATTTATCAAAGAGATTGAAAAGTATCTAGCAGAGCACAAGGATAACGAAGAATTAGTGCGAGGTATTGAAAAGAAGGGCAGTATTAGTAAGCTGGTGAATAGGCTTACTATGTATTTTGCTGACGAGATGCTTGAAGGTAGGCTTAAGCGTGGAGACCAGATAGAGTCAGACAGGGAGTTGGCTAGAAAGCTGGGTGTAGGAAGATCTGCAGTCAGAGAGTCACTAAAGGTTCTTGACGTGCTCGGAATGATTGATATTAGACTTGGACAGGGAACTTACATTTCAAGTCGTGAAACTAATTTCTTTTCTATTCCTTTATCTTGGTCGTTGTTCCTAGATGGAGACCAAGTAGACAGTATATTGACTGTTAGAGCGATCCTCGAGATTAAATCGGCTGAGCTTGCAGCACAGTGCGATGATCAAGTGAAACTGAATAGGTTGACAGACATATATAACAGGATGGAGCAGACTTTTGCTAGTTATGATAACACTAATAATGCACAGATAGCACTTAAAGAAACTCTTGATGAGGATATCGATTTTCATACATGTATTGCAGAATGTTCAGGCAATCCGATTATTATATCCATGCTAAGAACTATAAGAAATTTCTTGCAGAGGGTAAGTGGAACAGGTATGGTTGAGCCTAAGCAGATTTCGGCCGTGCTCATTGAGCACAAAAATCTATTTGAAGCTATAATGTCGAAGGATTCAGAGGCTGCTGCTAAAGCTATGCAAAATCACCTCAACGAATCGAGTCTCCGTTACAATTTATAATTTAACGGAGCTAGATTATAAAATTGAATTAGAAAAGCTGAAAATTGGTTGAAGGCTAGTGCATCACTATGATAAAATAGATTCAACCAATTTTTATTTAATATTGACACTAAAGGATACGAGTAGTATAAATATATGTAAGGCTTTACAATATAGCTTTTATGCAATTATTTTTTTATTTGTGCGAACGTCTTAGATTGCATTTAATCGATTTTATGTAACTATGATCGTATTAACTTTTTTAATATGGAGGCAAAATGTACAAGATAGTTAGTAAGAAAATCTTGAACCCAGCTCTTGGACTTATGGAGATTCATGCTCCATTCGTCGCTAGAAAGTGCGAAGCAGGACAGTTCATCATCATTAGAGTAGATGAGGATGGAGAGAGAATTCCTCTTACAATTGCTGATTTCGATAGAGAGAAGGAAACAGTTACAATTATCTACCAGAAGGTTGGATACTCTTCAAATCTACTGTCAAATAAGGAAGAAGGCGATTACCTCGAAGATTTTGTTGGTCCTCTAGGTGTTCCTTCGCCGTTAGAGTACACCGACAAGAAGATCATCGGTGTAGCAGGTGGACTTGGTGCTGCACCTATATACCCACAGCTTAAGAAGCTAGCTGAGATGGGTGTAAAGGTTGATGTAATCATTGGTGGAAGATCTAAGGAATTTGTCATTCTTGAGGACCAGTTTAGAGAGTTCTGTGAGAATGTTTATGTCTGTACAGATGATGGTTCCTATGGAGAAAAAGGTTTCGTAACAGTGGTCCTTCAGGAACTTTTAGATAAGGGAGAGGATTACGAAGAATGTATTGCCATCGGTTCTCTAGGGATGATGAATGGTGTAGTTAACGTTACTAAGCCTGTAGGGCTTCGAACAATGGTATCACTTAACCCTCTTATGATTGATGGAACAGGTATGTGCGGATGCTGCCGTGTGACTGTTGGTGGCGAAATGAAATTTGCATGTGTTGACGGACCGGACTTTGATGGATTTAAAGTTGATTTCAAGGAATGCATGGAGCGTCAGAACTTCTTCAAAGAGAAGGAGCAGGAGATGAACGACCACGCATGTAAGATAGGAAGGGGTTAATATGGCAACTAATAGAAATATGAGTCTTGAGAAGGTCAAGATGCCTGAACAGGATCCTAACGTAAGAAATAGAAACTTTGAGGAAGTTGCGCTCGGTTATACTCCAGAGATGGCGATTGAAGAAGCACAGAGATGTCTTCACTGCAAGCATAAGCCTTGTGTAAATGGATGTCCTGTAAACGTTCCTATCCCTGAATTTATTGATAAGGTAGCAGAAGGAGATTTCGATGCAGCATATGAAGTGATCACAAGTGAAAATGCACTTCCTGCAATCTGCGGACGAGTATGTCCACAGGAAGATCAGTGTGAAGGAAAGTGCGTTCGTGGCATAAAGGGTGAGCCTGTTGGAATCGGTCGTTTGGAGAGATTCGTTGCAGATTATTTTATGGCAAAGGGTGATGCTACTGAACCAGTTATTGAGAAGAACGGAATTAAGGTTGCAGTTATTGGCTGCGGTCCTTCTGGAATCACTTGTGCAGGTGAACTTGCTAGAAAGGGCTATGAAGTTACAGTATTTGAAGCTCTTCATAAGCCAGGCGGAGTATTAGTTTATGGTATACCCGAGTTCAGACTGCCAAAATCCCTCGTTGCAAAGGAAATCGAGAACGTTGAAAAACTAGGCGTTAAGATTGAGAGCAATGTTATCGTTGGTCGTTCAATTACGGTAGACGAGCTACTTGAGGATGGATATAAGGCTGTATTTATCGGAAGCGGTGCAGGACTTCCTAAATTCCTCAATATTCCAGGAGAAAATCTTCTCGGCGTGTACTCAGCTAATGAGTTCCTAACGAGAGTTAATCTAATGAAGTCGTTTAAGTTCCCAGAGGTTCCAACACCAGTTAAGGTTGGTAAAAAAGTAGCTGTTGTTGGCGCTGGAAATGTAGCTATGGATGCTGCAAGAACTGCTAAGAGACTTGGAGCTGAGGAAGTATACATCGTATATAGAAGAAGTGAAGCAGAGTGTCCAGCAAGACTTGAAGAAGTGCACCACGCTAAAGAAGAAGGAATCATCTTTAAATTCCTCAATAACCCAGCACAAATCCTCGGTGATGAGAATGGTTATGTTACTGGAATCGAAGTTGTTGAGCAGGAGCTCGGCGAACCAGATTCATCTGGTAGACGTAGACCAGTTCCAGTTGAGGGTTCAAACTATGTAATCGATGTTGATTCAGTTATCATTTCAGTTGGAACAAGTCCAAATCCGCTTCTCAGATCGACAACACCGGGTCTTGACACTCAGAGCTGGGGTGGAATCATCGTTGATGAATCGACGATGGAATCGAGCAAAGAGTATGTATACGCAGGTGGAGATGCTGTAACAGGTGCGGCTACAGTAATCCTTGCTATGGGTGCTGGAAAGACTGCTGCTGCAGCAATCGACGAGAAAATCAAGGCTCAGAAATAAGCTATGTCCGGGTTCAT
The DNA here is from genome assembly GCF_938039775.1 of uncultured Mogibacterium sp. The sequence continues at coordinate 8,620 of NZ_CALHTQ010000068.1, forward strand.
AAGAGCCTATATAGATACATTACCTCATACCTATGGATGATTAAGTACAGATTAAGTACAAGATTATTCAAAAAAATACCTGCTTACGACCTTACCTGTCGGCGGGTATTTTTTTTAGTAAGAATTTCTAAAGAGTGTATTATTCGTATTTTTTACTAGTTAAATGTTTAAGAAGTTCGTATTTTGATATTAATTTCGAACATTTACAAGAATATATGAGACAAATTTGCTAAATTTCATATTAATTATTGAATTTTGAGTGTGTAACAGATAAGCTATATATGAGAAATAATGGAATCTAGGATTACTAGATAGATGGAGAAGACTATGGAAAGAAAAGTAGGCACGATATCAAGGGGCATTAGATGTCCTATTATTCGTGAGGGCGATGATATATCAAGTGTTGTGGTTAGCTCTGTACTAGAAGCTGCGGAGGCTGAAGGATATGAAATCAGAGATAGAGACATTGTTGCTGTAACTGAGTCAGTAGTTGCTAGAAGTCAAGGTAACTATGCTAGTGTTGAGGCGATTGCAAAGGACGTTCAGACTAAGCTTGGAAGTGATACCATTGGAGTAATATTCCCGATTCTATCGAGAAACAGATTCGCAATCTGTCTGCGCGGTATATCTATGGCTGCTAAGAAAATAGTTTTGATGCTTTCATTCCCAAGAGATGAAGTTGGTAACCAGCTTCTTACCGAGGATCAGCTTGATCAGGCTGGAATCGATCCTTATTCAAAGGTTATGTCTCTCGAGGAGTATCGTGAACTTTTTGGAGAGAATAAGCATCCGTTTACAGGAGTGGATTACCTCGCGTACTACGGAGAAGTCATTGAGGCAGCTGGCGCTAAAGTGGAGATTGTTCTTGCTAATCATGCGACAGAGATTTTGAACTACACCGACAAAGTCATTAACTGTGACATTCACACTAGGAAGAGAACTCGCCGCATACTAAAGGACGCTGGTGCAACAGTGCTTGGTATGGATGAGATTCTAAATGCTCCAGTTGATGGCAGTGGCTTCAACAGCAAGTACGGACTTCTTGGCTCCAACAAGAGTACAGAAGACAGCGTGAAACTTTTCCCTGAGAGCTGCGAAGATGTTGTACTAGGTATCCAGAGGTCAATACTCGATAAAACAGGTAAGTGTGTAGAGGTCCTAGTATATGGTGACGGAGCATTTAAGGATCCGGTTGGTAAGATTTGGGAGCTCGCAGACCCAGTAGTATCACCTGCATATACTCCGGGGCTTGAGGGTACACCTAACGAACTTAAACTTAAGTATCTAGCTGATAATGATTTTAAGGATCTAAGTGGCGAAGAGCTAAGAGAAGCAATCTCTGCTAGAATCAAGGAGAAGGATGACAACCTTGTTGGCAAGATGGAGACAGAGGGAACTACACCTCGTAGACTGACTGACCTCATCGGTTCTCTTTGCGACCTAACAAGTGGTTCTGGTGATAAGGGAACTCCTGTAGTACACATTCAGGGCTATTTTGATAACTATACAAATTAATACGCTTAATACAGGGACTCGGATAATTTCCGAGTCTTTTTATGTGCCAAATATCTTTGTATTATATGAAAATTGTGGCAAAATTTCTTTACCGATTATGCAAAATCGAGTAGAATATACGCGGGTTTATTAGTGAAAGGAAGGAAGATAGTGAAGAAACAAATTCTCAAGGAACGCATTATTCAAGTAGCGTGGGAGCTCTTTGAAGAGAAGGGCTACGAAGCCACTACTATGAATGACATCATAGAGAAAGCACAGGTAGCGAGAGGCTCTTTTTATTACTATTTCAAAGGAAAAGAGAGCTTACTTGATACGCTTGCGACAGTATTTGATAATAAGTACAGGGAGATAATGAAGGAGATTCCAGCTGGTACAAGTGTGTTTGATACGCTGATGATTCTTAACTTTGAGACTCATACATTGATTCCTCAAGAGAGCTTGCGAGATTTCAAGAAAAGGTTGGGGACAGCCAGCATTCTATAACACTGAAGCTCAGATTATGGAGCTGATAAACGCAGGAAAGACTCTCGAAGATGCTCGGCGCGGCGGTTCTTCTGGATGCGTTGAGACTGGAGCGTGGGGAAGTGAAGCATATATTCTAACAGGATATATGAACATCCCTAAAATATTCCAGATGACGCTGTTCAATGGTTATGATCAGGTTTCTGGTAAGCAGCTCGGACTACAGCTCGGATATGCTAAGGACTTCAAGACTTACGAGGAGTTATGGGACGCATTTAAGAAGCAGCTAGAATATTTCGTAAATATCAAGCTATACGGCAACAACATCATCGAGAGAATCTACGCTGAATTTATGCCAGCACCATTGCTATCAGTAGTAACTAACGATTGTATCTCAAACGCTAAGGACTACAATGCTGGTGGTGCTCGTTACAACACAAACTACATTCAGGGTGTTGGAATTGGAACAGTTACAGACTGCCTCGCTTCGGTTAAGTACAATGTATTTGATGAGAAGAACTTCACTATGGACGAGCTCATCGAAGCTATGGAGCACAATTTCGAAGGATACGACTATATCTACAGCCTCGTAACAGAGAAGACTCCAAAGTACGGAAACGATGATGATTATGCAGATGACGTTATGAAACAGATCTTCGATCTGTACCACGACACAATCGTTGGCAGACCAAACATGAAAGGTGGAAAGTATGGAATCAACATGCTTCCAACAACTTGCCACGTATACTTCGGCGATGTAATCCTAGCTACTCCAAATGGACGTAAGGCACATAAACCAGTATCTGAGGGAATTTCACCAGAGAAGGCTGCAGATGTAAACGGTCCTACAGCTGTAATCAAGTCCTGCGCTAAGATGGATCACCTCGCAACAAGTGGTACTCTTCTAAACCAGAAGTTTACACCTGATGTAGTGGCTGGTGAAGAGGGACTGGCTCATATGGCAGATCTTGTTCGCTCGTACTTCGCTATGGATGGACACCACATTCAGTTCAACATAATCGATAGAGCGACTCTGATTGAAGCTCAGAAGAACCCTGAAGAATATAAGGATCTAATCGTAAGAGTAGCTGGATACAGCGACTTCTTCCGTAATCTTGATAAGCCACTTCAGGATGAGATTATCAACAGAACTGAACAGTCGTTTAGCTAAGATGAATAAACTGCTTATAAAGGCGAATTTAAGTTATTATGGCAAAGTATAATCACCAGAAGCAGTATATTCAGAAAAATTACAATACTTACTGGATTGGCGTGACTCGGTTGCGCCAATCCAGCTAATATCACTTTACTTATAGTATTTGCGTGCGTTAGGAGGCAGAAATGAAAATAGGCTTTATCGGCACAGGAGTTATGGCGAATGTGATGATGGGCGGAATAATCAGTGCAGGAGTATGCAAGCCAGAGGATATCATCGGTGCTGATCCAACTGAGTTTGGAAGAATTAAGACTAGAGAACAGAACGGAGTAGAAGTTACTGATAATAATCTAGATGTACTAGAGAAATGTGACTACATATTCCTCACAATAAAACCACAGTATTATGCGTCAGTAATCGAGGGGATAAAAGATCACGTAAAGGATAATCAAGTATTTATCTCTATTGGTGCTGGAGTGACACTTGACTATCTCGACAAAGCCTTTGGTGGAAATAAAGTCAAGGTTATCCGTGTAATGCCTAACACACCTGCTCAGGTGGGAGAGGGTATGTCAGCGGCTTGCCCAAATCAATTTGTAAGCGAAGAGGAGATGAAGAATGCTCTAAGCATCCTATCTGCATTTGGAAAAGCAGAGGTTGTACCAGAGAATCTATTTGATGTAGTAACTGGAATAAGTGGCAGCGGACCTGCATACGTGTTCCTTTTCATAGAAGCACTTGCAGATGCAGCTGTAGTTGGTGGCATGCCTAGAAGACAGGCATATGAATTCGCTGCTCAGACTGTATATGGGGCAGCTAAGATGGTTATGGAGACGGGAAAGCACCCAGGTGAGCTTAAGGATATGGTATGCTCACCAGCAGGAACTACAATTGCTGCTGTACGTACACTTGAAGCTAATAACTTCAGAAGCGCAGTTCTCGAAGGTGCCAATGCTGCTACAGAGAAGTCAGCTGCTATGAGAGGTTAGGGCTATATAAATAGTATAGATAGATACATAGAATATCATTGCATAAAAAGAACCCGGTTCATCTGAATCGGGTTCTTGCATTTCTAATTATATTCTTTGGAGTTCTTATCTTTCTCGTAATAATGCGAATAAGTCTTCTCTATTGCGTTGGCAATAGCTTTAGCGTTACCTTTTAAATTATTGTCAAATAATTTGTTATCGTGCTTGCTGCTTATAAACCCAACCTCTACTAGGCAGGATGGCATTTTGTTAACACTTAACTCATCATATTCGTTATTTTCACTGACAAGAGTTCCAGAACGAACTCTTCGCTTAGCAAATCCTTCATCGTTAAGTTGCTTCATTATCTGTTTACCGAGATAGCGACTCTTCTCGTTGTTATCTTTAGGTAAGAAGACCTCTACACCTTGTGCTCTAGGGTCACCAGCTTTATTCCTATGAATTGAAACCATGAGCTTAGCTTTTTTCTTGTTAGCCATCTTGCCAATTTTAATTCTCTCAGTAAAGCTGTCATCCTCACGAGTCATATAGACCTTAAAGTTTTTCTTGTTAAGTTCCCTTTTGACCTGCAAAGCGATTCTGAGTGTATCATCTTTTTCTTTTCTAGACTTAGTTTGTGAACCTGGGTCATGCCCTCCGTGCCCTGGGTCTATGAAAATTATTCCTCGATCTAACTTCGGTGGTGCAAGAACATCTCTGTTACGGTATAATCCAATCACAAAAAATAATACTAAGAAAATTGATATGAAAAAAGTGTATTTGCGCCTACGACGTCTGCGCATTTTCTTCTTTCGTTTGTCAGCGATAATGATATCGCGCATCTGCTGTTCTGTAAGTGCCAATTTCTTCTCCTGATTAGTTCTTAATATATTATAACTATGCTACTATATTGCATAAAATTTGTAAATATTGTACATTGTACTGTCTAGAATCATTGAAGGGAAACAATTTAAATGCTATAATTTATTCAAACTATGTCTTGATAGGAAGAGGGGCTTTTATGTATGCATTGACGGCGAAAGCCATGCGTTACATGGATGAATATACGATTGATAAGGGGATACCTAGCGCTGTTCTGATGGAGAACGCAGCTGGGGGACTTGCTCATGAGATTATTTCGCGCTTCCCTGACAAAGATACAGAGATTCTTGTTGTTGTAGGTCATGGGAATAATGGTGCGGATGGTCTATGTGTAGCTAGATGGCTAATTCATCTTGGCTATGTTGTCAACGTATATTTTGTGGGAGATAGAGGTAAGGTTTCCCACGCCTTCAGAGATCAGCTTAAAGTTTTAACTTCTATGAGCAAATCCTTTAGGATGTATGGCCTAGGATCTAGGGACGATTTGAAGATTCTTCAGCAGCGTTATGACGTTATTGTAGATGGGATCTTTGGAATCGGACTCAACAGAAGATTTGGAGCTAACTTTGCAAAGTTTATTGAGTACCTCAATACGAAGTCGGGCTTTAAGGTTGCGATTGATATTCCTTCGGGGTTAAACGGAACTACTGGCGGTATCATGGATGCTGTGTTTAAAGCTGACCTCACAGTGACATTTGGAAACTATAAGACAGGAATGTTCTTTGGCGAAGGCAGAGTAGTATCTGGAGAAATAAAATTAATAGATATCGGTATTATTAAATCGGGATACTCGTCGATTGATGATAAACTGTTTATATGCGATAAGAAGTTTTTGGAGGATACTAGACATCTTGCACTAATTCCTCGTGAAGATCGCTCGCACAAGGGGACCTTCGGTTCCGTTGGAATTGTTGTTGGGCCTAACGCGATGATGGGCGCAAGTATGCTGGCTGCAAAAGCAGCATATAGATGTGGATGTGGCCTTGTAAAGATATTCTGTCCTAATAAGTACGTTGGGTATTTTAATGTTGCTATTCCGGAGGCAGTTGTCGTACCGTACAAGAATGATGATATCAGTGGCGCGATGACCGAGTTTGCAAGCTCTGTTGATGTTGTGCTTGTAGGACCTGGACTCAAGGAGGATTCTACGGGAAGGATACTTGTAAAGCAGCTATTAGCAATGGAAATCAAACTTGTTATAGATGCTGGGGCGCTTAATATCATAGCTAGAAACCTCAAGCCTTTCCGCAAGAGAAGAGCAAGCTGCGTGATAACACCTCATGTTGGAGAGATGGCTAGGCTATGTGATGAGGACGTAAAGGTTGTCGACAAGAATAAAATCGGTTTTATTAAGAAATTCTCACAGCACTACAACGTGAGTATGGTTGTAAAATCCGATGTATCGCTGATTTCTCTTTTAAACGGAAGTGACCAGAGACTGTTCCTCAATACTCTTGGTAACTCGGGCCTTGCGACCGCTGGTTCAGGAGATGTGCTAGCGGGAACTATTGCTTCGCTTATAGCGCAGGGTAACAGTCTAAATAACAGCTTGCTCTATGGCGTTATGCTGCATGGCAATGCTGCTGATAAACTCGATACTGGGGAAGATTCAAGAAGAAAGATGATGGCTAGTGACATAGTTGATAATCTTTTCTAAAAGCAGATAAATAATTGAACAATTGTGGGAGTCACATCTAGAAGGTGTATTCTAAAATGACTTCCGCTTTTTATTTCTTGTACTAAGCGGGCTAAAATGTTATAATCAATCCGTTATGACGAAGCTTGTCCATAACACTCTGAAATGGCAGGAGGTGAATCAGTAATATGGCACAGGTTACCGTTAGAGAGAACGAGAGCTTGGAGAGCGCGCTTAAGAGATTTAAGAGATCTTGTGCACGTGATGGAGTAATGTCCGAACTCAGAAAGAGAGAGCATTACGAGAAGCCAAGCGTAAAGCGTAAGAAGAAGTCTGAAGCTGCCAGAAAGAAGGCAAGAAAGTTTTAAGTCTTAGGAGGTGAAGAGCGTGAGTTTGAAAGAACAGTTGATGGCTGATTATAAGACAGCTATGAAGGAACACGACGTCACCACAAAGGAGACTGTCAACCTCGTTAGAGCTGCTATTAAGCAGCACGAAGTAGATCAGAAGGTCGCTCTTGAGGATGACGCCGATATCGTTCCAATCATCAAGAAGCAGCTTAAGATGCGTAGAGATGCACTAGCTGACTTTGAGAAGGCTGGAAGGACAGACTTGTTAGATGGTTATAAGAAAGAAATCGAGGTTCTCGAGAGATATCTCCCAGAGGAGATGTCCGAGGAGGAAATTCTTGCTGCTGTCGAGAAGATTGCAGAGGAAGAGGGAATCGAGCGCAGCGTGAAGAGTATGGGCGCTATGATGAAGACTGCCATGGCTAAGTTGCATGGTAAGGCGGATGGTTCTCTTGTATCCAAAATGGTTAAGGAATATCTTAGCAAATAACTGTCAATATGTAATTAACAGGGCATATGCCCTGTTTTTCTTTGTTATCTATTGAAAAATCCAAATTAATGACACCTATCATTTCGTTGTAAAAGGTGCATAAAAAAGCTATAATAATAAGTAATATTTGCAAAGGGAAAGTGCATGGATAAGAGTAAAGAAATAGTTAGATTTGAGATACCTGAGGATATAGATAGAGAGCAACTTTTTGGCACACTTGATGCTAATATCAAGCAGGTCGAAAAGGCTACAGGCACGTCAATCGTAATGCGAGATGACGGGCTTTTTATTAAAGGAACGGAAAACCTTAAGGCTGCTAATATAATCAACAGGATGGTTGAGAATCTCCGCGTAGAACCAGAGATTGATGCTCGTAGAGTAAACTACTTGATTGACATGGAGCATAAAGGTGAAGCCTTTGATGCTAGAGAACAAGTTAGTGATGTGCTCTGCTATACACATAGAGGTAAACCACTTAGACCTAAGACAAAAGGACAGAAGCGATACGTCGATACTATTCGTAAAAACGATATGGTATTTGGTATAGGACCAGCAGGTACTGGTAAAACATACCTTGCGTGCGCGATTGCAGCCAATGCACTTAAGAATAAAGAGGTCGAAAGAATTATCTTGGCTAGACCTGCGGTTGAGGCTGGAGAAAGTCTTGGTTTCCTACCTGGTGACCTCCAGGATAAAGTGGATCCGTATCTAAGACCGCTATACGATGCTATATTTGAGATTGTAGGACAGGAAACGGCAGCAAGGCTCAAAGAAACAGGAGTAATTGAAGTTGTGCCGCTTGCTTATATGAGAGGACGTACACTCGATAATTCATTTATCATACTAGACGAAGCACAGAATACGACACGCGAGCAGATGAAGATGTTCTTAACTCGTATGGGCTTTAATTCAAAAGTTGTTGTCACTGGTGATATTACCCAGATAGACCTGCCGAAGGGGGCAGGCTCGGGGCTTGTAGAAGCCAAGAGAGTATTATCTGGTATAGAGGGTGTTGAATTCAGCTACCTGACAGAGGTGGATGTAGTTAGACACGATTTGGTTAAGAGGATTATCAAGGCTTATAGTGACTATGAGGGTTCGAATAATTCTGGTGGAAATGACAGACGTAGTGGGAGCAAGCGATGATTTTAGATATCAACTATAGTGATGCTATTTACGGAGAATCTGATATAGATGAACGCATAGACGAAGATTTAATTCAGGAAGCTGCTGTACAGCTTATAGCGTTGGAGCTTCTCGGTGGAGTGGATGAAGAGGCTATTACAAAGGCCAAAGAACTTCCGCTTTACATAGGTGTATCTGTGGTGTCTGAGGATGAAATTAGAGAGATTAATAAAGATTTTCGTGGGATAGACAAAGTTACAGATGTACTATCATTTCCTCAGTTTGAGAATGCAGAAGAGATCATCGAAGAGTTAGAAGGTGATGAAGCTCTCGTAGACATTCCTGTAGGAGACGTAGTTATTTGTCTTGATCAGGCGGAGAGACAGTCTCTGGAATACGGTACAACTATCAGACGTGAAGTTACTTACCTCTTTGTACACAGCATACTTCATCTGCTCGGTTATGATCATATGGAAGATAATGACAAGACTGAAATGAGAAAGCGTGAAGAACTAATCATGGCTGCACTTGATATCACAAGGTAGACAGTACCGTCATTCATGGTAGTAATATTATTAAGGGCACATACATGGAAATGCGCGATGACAAATATCGCGTCATTAATACGATTGGAGAAATAATGAAATCAGGTTTTATTGGAATTATTGGTAGACCTAATGCGGGGAAATCCACCCTTCTTAACAATGTTCTCGGGGAGAAAATCGCTATCACATCGGATAAGCCCCAGACGACGAGGAATAGGATTACTGGAATTTACACGGATTTAGAATATGATGATGGTAATGGCATGCAGATGATATTTCTAGATACACCAGGAATTCACAAGCCTAAGAACAAACTGGGAGCAGCGATCAATGAGACAGCTCTAAACACAGCAGGCGGTGTAGATGTAGTTCTCTTAATTGTCGATGGAACGAAGAAATTTGGCAAGGGAGACCAGTACATTATAGATATGCTCGCCCAGTCAGAGACTAAGAAAGTCCTAGCGATTAACAAGATGGACTTAATCGGTCCTGAGGTGTACTTGGAACTTTATAACAAGTACGATGAGAGTGGTTTGTTTGATGAAATATTTGGTATATCTGCCCTTCAGGACACGAATGTCGATAAGCTTATGGAGTGCCTTTCGAACTACATGGTAGAGGGACCGATGTATTATCCTGAAGATATGGCAACTGACCATCCTGAACGCTTCATAGTAAGTGAAATCATAAGGGAGAAGCTCTTGCAGTATCTCGACCAAGAGGTTCCGCATGGGATTTACGTTGAGATAGAATCATACGATGAGAAACCTAGAATAACTGAAATTGGAGCTGTTATATGCTGTGAGCGAACGTCTCACAAGAGCATCATCATCGGTAAAGGAGGCCGCAAGCTCAAAGGTGTTGGAAAGAGTGCTCGAGAAGAGATAGAGATGCTATTAGGTACTAAGGTGTTTCTATCGCTATGGGTTAAGGTTAAAGAACGCTGGCGTGACTCAGACAGAGTTATCAAAAACCTCGGGTATAAGGATGAATAAGAATGCTTATTAATACAGAGGGTATAGTGTTGCGGCAGAATAAAATCGCCAACAACAGACGGATTATCACACTTTTTACAAGAAGTCACGGCAAGATAACTGCGGGAACGAACATAAATGAGCGAGCAAAAGGACGTGCAGCTCTTGCGATAAGGCCTTTTACGTTTGCAGAATATGATATATATAAGGGGCGAAGCTATTTCAACATAAATAATGCAGATGTCAAGAAGAGCTACTACTCTATTGGAGAAGATATTGACAGGTATATGGTCGCTTCAAAGCTTCTTGAGTATATCGACAAAACCACTGAAGAGGAACAGCATCGGCCAAGACTTTTCGATATGACTATAGAGTTCATGGAGTCGATTACAAATGCAAAAGGCAATTATATGACTCTCTTTTATGCATTTATTGTAAAGTCTTTGGCACTTAACGGGGTTATGCCGGATATCAAGCAATGCGTGAACTGTGGAAAATTGCTCCAAGATATGAGGACAGAGAATGGTGGTAAGGTAAAACACTTCGCCGTAAGTGGTGGTGGAATCCTATGTGAGGATTGCTACACAAGACTTGATATGCATGATGTTGCGTTGATTTTCAAACCTGATTTTGATATAGTTGAAGTGTTAGATTACTTTGCTAAGAGACCGCTTTCGAGTTTCGAAAAAGTATCGCTTAAGCCGGCTATATCTACTGGATTACAAAGAATTTTGTCGGAGTATTTAAAATACTACTTAGATGTTGATATTTTTGACGATGGCTTGAGTTTATAGTTGCAGTCGTCACGTTTAAAAAGGAGGATGCTATGGAAATCACATTAGAAAAGATTGAATTAGTGAAGGACAGAACTGGAGTTAGCTATAGAGAGGCTAAAAGTGCACTTGAAGAGGCTAATGGAAGTGTAGTGGACGCTATTATTCTCATCGAGGAAACTATCAAGATAGATGATTCAGAGGGTGAAAATCTATATGGCAACGAGCTTTTCGCACGTCTTAAGAAGACTGCTGAAAAGGGCAATATGTCACGTATCATAATCAAGAAAGGTGAAGACGTTCTTATTAATCTACCACTTACAGTAGGGATTCTAGGAGTTGTTATCGCACCTTGGGGTATGATTCTCGGGCTTGTTGCTGCGGCTGGGTTTAACTGTAATGTTGAGTTTGTAAATGACAAAGGCGAAGTTACAGACGTTAACGGTAAGGTGAAGGCTCAATATAGTCGTGCAAAGAGTGTGGGGAGCGAGACAGTAGATAAAATTAAGGATAGTGAGCTTTATAATGATATTCGTGTAAAGAGTCAAGATACCTTTGAAGACCTTAAGGATAAGAGCTTCGATACAATCGATCATGTAAAGAAAAATGTTAACCTATCTGATTTAAAGCGTAAGGGAAGTGAGATTCTCAAGAAGCGTAGCAAAGGCGACGAGTTTGATTTCTCTGAAAGCGATCTAGCTGATGAAGTTGATGAGTACTACGACCTAGATATCGAGAACCTCGGACCAGACCAGCCAGGAAACGTGTTTGTGGATAATGAAGATACTAACAACGTCGAAGCTGAAGAAAAGTAAGAGATTACGCAGTACTGCGGAGTATGGTAGAAAATTTTTAAGATAGGACAGGTATGAATGTATGGCAATTGATAAGAGTGTAGTTCAGCCAGATAGAGTTGTAACCATGGAGAAGATTACGGCTCTGGCAAAGAACAGGGGATATATTTTTCCAGGATCAGAGATTTATGGTGGCTTAGCCAATACATGGGATTATGGACCTCTTGGAGTTACATTCAAGAATAATGTAAAGAAAGCTTGGTGGAGCAAGTTCGTTCAGCAGTCCAAGTACAATGTTGGAATTGATGCTGCTATCTTGATGAATCCAGAAGCTTGGGTTGCATCAGGACACGTAGGTGGATTCTCAGATCCGCTTATCGATTGCAAGAGCTGCAAAGCTAGATTCAGAGCAGATAAGATCATCGAGGACTATATACTCGAGAAGGAAGGAAATCAGATTTCCTGTGATGGCTGGAGTAACGAGGAGATGGAGAAATACATCGCTGATAACAAGATTCCTTGCCCTGAGTGTGGTAAGTCCGACTACACAGGAATTCGTAAATTCAATCTGATGTTCAAGACGTTTCAGGGTGTAACTGAGGATTCGAAATCAGAAATCTTCCTTAGACCTGAAACAGCACAAGGTATCTTTGTTAACTTCAAAAATGTGCAGCGAACATCGCGTAAGAAGATTCCGTTTGGTATCGCTCAGATCGGTAAGTCGTTCCGCAATGAGATTACACCAGGAAACTTTACATTTAGAACTAGAGAGTTCGAACAGATGGAGCTTGAATTCTTCTGTAAGCCAGGAACAGATCTCGAGTGGTTTGAGTACTGGAAGCAGTATTCCATAGATTTTCTCAAGAACCTCGGAATGAATATGGATAATATTCGTGTGAGAGATCATGAGAAGGAAGAGCTTTCGCATTACAGCAATGCTACTTCAGACCTAGAATATCTGTTCCCATTTGGTTGGGGCGAGTTATGGGGAATAGCAGATAGAACTGATTTCGATCTTACAAGACATCAGGAGCACTCTGGGCAGGATATGAGCTACCTAGATCCTGAGACTAACGAGCGATACGTTCCATACTGCATCGAGCCATCACTTGGAGCTGATAGAGTTGCTCTGGCGTTCCTCATCGATGCGTATGATGAAGAAACTGTTGTTGATGGAAAGGGAAATGAAGATACCAGAGTTGTTCTAAGACTTCACCCTGCCCTAGCACCTTACACAGTTGCAGTTCTTCCGCTGTCCAAGAAGCTAGAAGATGTGGCTACACCGATTTACGAAGAGCTAAGTAAGCACTTCAATGTTGAGTACGATGCTTCTGGTTCAATCGGTAAACGATATAGAAGAGAAGATGAGATAGGAACACCTTTCTCAATCTGTGTTGACTTTGACACAGAAACTGATAAATCAGTCACTATACGCGATAGAGATACGATGGAGCAGATTCGTCTACCTCTTTCCGACGTTAGGGAATATATAGAAAACAAATTGCAGTTTTAACTAAGGAGAAATGCCATGGAAAAATTTGTTTATTCTTTCAATGAAGGCTCTAAGGACATGAAGAGCATTCTAGGTGGTAAGGGTGCAAACCTTGCTGAAATGACTAAGATTGGTCTACCAGTACCATTTGGATTCACTATTTCAACTGATGCTTGCAAAGACTATCTTGACAAGGGCGGAGTTCTATCCGAGGAGATTGTAAAGGAAGTTTATGACCATCTAGCTGAGCTTGAGCATGTAATGGGTAAATCATTCGGTGATATTGAGAATCCACTTCTCGTGTCTGTAAGATCGGGAGCACCTGTTTCGATGCCGGGCATGATGGACACTATCTTAAATCTAGGACTTAACGATGAGTCGGTAAAGGGGCTCGCTAAGAAGACTGGAAATGAGAGATTTGCATATGATAGTTACAGAAGATTCATTCAGATGTTTGGAGATGTAGTTCTCGAGATTCCGAAAGCTAAATTTGACTACATCTTTGATGGCAAGAAGGAAGCTGTAGGAGCTGAGTTTGACGTAGATTTATCTCCAGCTGACCTACAGTCGATTATCGAAGACTACAAGGTTCTAGTTAAGAAGGAGCTCGGAAGAGAGTTTCCACAGGAGCCTAAAGATCAGCTGATGGAGGCTATTCAGGCTGTATTCCGTTCATGGAATAATGACAGAGCTATTCTATATAGACAGCTAAACAACATTTCTGCATCACTAGGTACTGCAGTTAACGTACAGTCAATGGTATTTGGTAATACTGGTGAGACTTCTGGTACAGGTGTTGCGTTCACCAGAAGTCCTGTAGATGGAGAGAACAAAATCTTCGGTGAGTTTCTAGTGAATGCTCAGGGAGAAGACGTTGTTGCTGGTATCAGAACTCCTCAGCCAATTGCAGAGATGGAGCAGGCTTTCCCTGATGTATATGCGAAGTTCGAATCAGTTGCAGAGATTCTAGAAAAGCATTATAAAGACATGCAGGATATGGAGTTCACAGTTGAGGATAATAAGCTCTTCATGCTGCAGACTAGAAATGGTAAGAGAACAGCTACTGCTGCTGTTAAGATTGCCGTAGATATGGTTGATGAAGGTCTGATTGATAAGGAGACTGCAATTCTTCGTATTGAGCCGGATCAGATCAATCAGCTTCTTCACCCAACATTTGATGGGGCAGAGCTTGCAAGTGCAACTGCTGTTGCAAAGGGACTCCCAGCTTCTCCAGGAGCTGCTTGCGGTGAAATCGTATTTAGTGCTGATGCTGCTGCTGAGGCTGCGGCCGCAGGCAAGAAAGTTGTTCTTGTTAGAGAAGAGACTTCGCCTGAGGATCTTGCAGGAATGGTTGCTGCACAGGGTATCCTTACAGCTAGAGGTGGTATGACTTCACATGCTGCTGTAGTTGCTCGTGGAATGGGTAAGTGCTGTGTTGCTGGCTGCAGTGCAGTTGCTGTATATGAGTCTGCTAAGAAAATGGTTATTGATGGTAAAGAATATCATGAAGGTGATGTAATTTCTATTAATGGTACTGATGGAAGCGTTTATGACGTAGCTATCAAGACGGTATCCCCTGAGCTATCTGGTGACTTTGGAACTATAATGAAATGGGCTGATGATGCTAGAAATCTAGGAGTTAGAGCTAATGCGGATAATCCAAGAGATGCTAAGCAGGCACTTGAGTTTGGTGCTGAAGGAATCGGTCTATGCAGAACAGAGCACATGTTCTTTGAAGAAGATAGAATTCCTAAGATTAGAAGAATGATTCTCGCTGGATCAGAATCCGAGAGAAGAGAAGCACTAGCTGGACTTCTTCCATACCAGAAGGGTGACTTCAAGGGTCTATATGAGGTAATGGGAGAGAGACCTGTTACAATCAGACTTCTAGATCCACCTCTACATGAGTTCCTACCTAAGACAGAGGCAGATGTAAATCAGCTTTCAGAGCAGTTTGGAATTACTAAGGAAGCTATTGAGAAGAAGACTCTTGAGCTTCATGAGTTCAACCCAATGCTCGGTCACAGAGGTTGTCGTCTAGCAATTACATATCCTGAAATCGCTGAAATGCAGACAGAAGCTATCATCACAGCTGCACTTGAAGTGGCAAAGGAAAAAGGATACAAGATCAAACCTGAAATTATGGTTCCTCTAGTTGGAAATATTAAGGAACTACGTTTCGTTAAGAATATTATCGATGAGACTGCTAAGAAGTGCTTCGAGAAGGCAGGCATGGAGCTAGAGTACATGGTTGGAACTATGATTGAGATTCCAAGAGCTGCTCTTACAGCTGATGAAATTGCTGAGGATGCTGAGTTCTTCTCATTTGGAACTAATGACCTAACTCAGATGGGCTTCGGATTCTCTCGTGATGACACAGGAAATATCATCAAAGAGTACATAAGCGATGGTATTATGGAGAGAGATCCATTCCAGTCTCTAGATCAGAGAGGTATCGGAAAGCTAGTTAAGATGGCTTGTGAGGGCGGAAAAGAAACTAGACCTAATATCAAGCTAGGTGTTTGCGGAGAGCACGGTGGAGATCCTGATACAATTGAGTTTATGTATAAGATAGGACTACACTATGTATCTTGCTCGCCATTCAGAGTTCCAATTGCTAGACTAGCTGCCGCACAGGCAACTATCAAGAATCGTAAATAGTAACTGAAGGTGAAGCATCCTAGCGGATGCTTCACCATAAATTTTTTGAAATGAACTGGTTTAACAAATTTGAAGACAAATGGAATGGATTATCAAGCACTATATTGATGGTCCTAGGAAACTTAATATATGCATTCAGTATAAACCTTCTTATTATCCCGATGCATCTATATAACGGCGGATTCCTCGGAATATCACAGATTGTTAGGCATTTAATCACAGCTAATACTGGAATGACAATGATATATGGACATGATTTTACAGGAATTATATACTTTCTGATAAATATTCCATTGTTCCTATACGCATATCATTCCGCGGGGGTTAAGTTTGCTACTAAGACCTTGATTTCTATCGGTATTTCGTCGGTGTGCCTCACATTGGTACCAGTGCCTAAGACTCCTTATATTGATGACTATCTAACTGCGTGCGTAGTAGCGGGAGTTATTGGTGGAATAGGAACGGGAATGATTTTGCGAGGCGGAAGTTCTACTGGTGGACCAGATATTATAGCTGTGTGTATGTCAAAAAAGAATCCTAATGTAAGTGTTGGAACGCTCAATAACCTTGTGAATTTTGCGGTGTACGGCTGCTGTTTAATTTTATTTAACGTTGAAATTGCAGTTTACTCGTTCATTTACTCGGCTATAAAGGCGATGTTTATCGACAGACTGCATACTCAGAATATAAAGACTGAGGTTTTGATTATAACAAAGAAGGAAGGGATAGAAAAAGTCTTGACTGAAGATCTGAGTAGAGGCGTGACGAGCTGGAAGGGGACTGGAGCATACACTGGAGATGAAGTTAATATAATACTCACGCTTGTTTCTAAGTATGAAATTGAACATCTGAAAGGGTTAGTACACGATATGGATCCTAATGCATTTCTGATGATGTCAGATGGCGAAAGTATAGTGGGTAATTTTAAGAGACACATAGGAATCGGCGAATAGCAAAAGGCTGCGAGCATTGGAAGCAGATCACATTTACTCGGCGGATTATACAAAGTCTGCGTAACTTGAAGTTTAAAACAATACTCGACTTTGTTAATCCGCATTCTCGTAAACATTTAACACTTCCAAAACCTCGCAGCCTTTTGTATTCGCCTCCAGCATTAGACTGTAATGATTATCAATAAGGTGGCCTGCGAGCATTGGAAGCAGATTACATTTACTCGGCGGATTATACAAAGCCTGCGTAACTTGAAGTTTAAAACAATACTCGACTTTGTTAATCCGCATTCTCGTAAACATTTAACACTTCCAAAACCTCGCAGCCTTTTGTATTCGCCTCCA